>JBHALY010000098.1:0-21067 GCA_041827905.1 Neisseria dentiae | reverse complement strand
TTGAACCGGCAGTAGGGTGTGTGGCGAAGCCACGCACGCGGCGGGTTATGCGTGGGTTCAAATTATTTTCTTTTTTTCAACGTGTTTTATAAAACATATAGAAAAGGCCGTCTGAAATAAATTGTTCGGGCCTTGAGAGTATGGATTGCGCCGCCCCAAACTGTTTCTTTTGAAACAAAAAGATACCCGGGTCAAGCCCGGGTATGACGTGAATAAACCGACGGTAGGCTGGGTTGCCAAACCCAACACCTTGAAATAATAAAACGGGTTTAGGTTGGGTTTTCAACCCAACCTACAGCTACTTTGGCCGTCTGAAAACATTTTCGGAAAGGTAGTTTGGTTTGCCAAACCCGACACCTTGAAACAACGAAACGGGTTTAAGTTGGGTTTTCACCCCAACCCATTGGCAGCTTTTGGTAGGTCGGGCATTTATGCCCGACACAATCCGCGCCCAAGCAAAAGTCGGGCATAAATGCCCGACCTACGGCTACGATTCGACCGAGCATTCCGGCCACGCATAATCAGATTTCCACGCACCTGTTGCCCCCGTTTTCATCACACAAGTCCATGCGCCGAAAGCATCACGGCTGTATTCGATTTCCAAACCGTGAATCGCACGGTTTGCCGTATCGCCCACGGTTAAATGTATGCCGCTGAAATTACTGCCGGGCAGTTCATATTTTAATTCGGCATCTGCAATCAAATCCGAGCCAATGGTCCAAATATCGGCGCCGATGTAATAACGCATCTGCCCGTTTGCATGGCGCGTGCTGTCTTCGCTGGCTACCGCCGTCGGTTGTCCGCCACGTAAAACCATCACGTCGGCATTTCTTCGGATGGTGTTAATTTCGGTATGAATCCGCTCCACTTGCGCCTTAATCGTATAGTCTTGGTATAAAGGTAACGCCAATGCGGCCAATACACCCATAATCCCCATCACGATCAACAATTCGATAACCGTAAAACCCGCCGAGTGATTGTTTTTATTCATTTATCTTCCCCTAGATGCTGATTATGATTCAATCTTTTCCATCAGCTTGCGTATCGATTAATCGTTAACAAAAAGCCCGCCAAAACAGCGGGCTTTTGTGCCAATAAGGTATTTATTGTATTAGGCTTCAGTACAACCTTGAGGTGTAAATTTAGGCTTCCAACCAGCATCAGCAACACCATCTACAGTACAAGTCCAGTTACCGGTAGCATCACGGGTGTAAGTAATGGTTGTGCCGGCAATTGCAGAGTTAGCGGTATTACCCAAAGTAGCTTGGATTACAGTACCCGGACCATCCGGGTCGCTAACAGTTACTTCGCTAACCAAGCTAGAGGTGGTATTGTCTGCACCTTCAGTATTTGTGCCAGTATAGAAATTCAAGGTATCGGTGTTATTATCCGTAGTTTCACTTGCCAAAGTAACTTGGCGGCCTTTAAAGAAGGCAGCGTCAATGATGGTTTTGCGCGAAGAAACTTCACCGGCAACGCGGGTCATTTGTGATTCAGAGATATAGTCTTGGTACATCGGCAGGGCAATCGCAGCCAGAATACCGATAATCGCGATAACGATCATCAACTCGATCAGGGTAAAACCTTTTTGAATAGCTTTCATGTTTAAAACTCCAGTTAAAAATTTAAAAGTGAATAAAGTTATTTAATAGTTATAAAACCGTAATGTGCTTGGCACGTTTTGTACTGCTTTTTACTACAACCAAAAGAAGAAGGAATTTACAGCTTGCCGCTTGGGTTTTGCTTTCTGCCTGGGCTTCGGCTTAGTCTCTCGCGGTTGCAAGGTATCAAGCAATGCTTGTGCCAGCTTGTGAAAACAGGTTTTGATTTTTTATATTTTATTGATTTTATGATGTTTTAATTTTATGACTTTGTTTTGTTAATGCTAAAGCAATTATTCAAACAAATTGTTAACTTAACTTAACATGACGATTTTCGGCAGCAGGGTGCCGAATTTGCGAACATGATGTTTATTTTTTTGTCATGCGCCGTTTTTTGTCAGTTGGCCGGCATGAAAAGGAAAAGGCCGTCTGAAATATTTCAGACGGCCTGAAGGCGGTAGGTTGGGTTGCCAAACCCAACACCTTAAAGCAATAAAACGGGTTATGTTGGGTTTTCAACCCAACCTACCACTACACTTGCTTTTAAAACAACAAGATGCTCGGGTCAAGCCCGAGCATGACGCAAGTGTTTTAAAATGTTGAAAAGAATTTTTCAAAGGCTTCAACCTGTTTTATCGGGAAACAACCGAATCATGCCACGCCGTAGCGTTCGCGGTAGGCGCGTACGGGTTCGAGGTAGCGGCCGAATTCGGCATGGTTTTCGAGCAGCGAAAGCAGGTCGCGCAGGTTGGCGATGGCCACCACGGGCAGGCCGTATTGTTGTTCCACTTCCTGCACGGCCGATTTTTCGCCCGTGCCTTTTTCCATGCGGTCGAGTGCGATGGCAACGGCGGCGGGGGTAGCGCCTTCGGCTTCGATCAACTTCACCGATTCGCGCACGGAGGTGCCGGCGGAAATCACGTCGTCGATAATCAGCACGCGGCCTTTGAGCGGTGCGCCCACCAGCACGCCGCCTTCGCCGTGGTCTTTGGCTTCTTTGCGGTTGTAGGCAAACGGCACGTTGATGCCTTTTTCGGCCAGCATCATGGCGGTGGCGGCGGCGAGAATGATGCCTTTATAAGCGGGGCCGAACAGCATATCGAATTGGATTTTGCTTTCGATAATGGCTTGTGCATAGAACCGCGCCAGCGCGAGGGTGGAAGCGCCGTCGTTAAACAGCCCGGCGTTAAAAAAATAAGGCGATTGGCGGCCGGCTTTGGTGGTGAATTCGCCGAACTTCAAAACGTTTTGCTCGAGCGCGAATTTGAGGAAATCTTGGCGGAAATCAGACATTTAAAGGCTTTCTTGAATCGGGTTGGAAATCGTGCCGATTATAGCAAACCTGCGGCGGCGGCAAGCGGGCTTTCTGCGGAATAACGGTATTTCGGGTAAAATGCCCGCTTCTGTTATTCTTTTTACTATCACACATCTTTATGCTGAAAATTATTTCCGCCAATGTAAACGGCATCCGTTCTGCTTATAAAAAGGGTTTTCACGAATATATCGCCGCATCGGGCGCGGATATTGTGTGCGTGCAGGAATTAAAAGCGCAAGAGCCTGATTTATCGGAAGATATGAAAAACCCGCACGGTATGTACGGCGTGTGGCACTGCGCCGAAAAACGCGGTTACAGCGGCGTGGCGGTGTATAGCAGGCAGCGCCCCGACAATGTTCAGATCGGTATGGGCATCGAGGAATTCGACCGCGAAGGCCGTTTCGTGCGCGCCGATTTCGGCAACCTGAGCGTGATTTCGCTTTATCTGCCCTCGGGCACCAGCGCACCGGAGCGGCAGGAGCTGAAATACCGCTTTCTCGATGCTTTCTACCCCATGCTGGCCGAGATGAAAGCTGCGGGGCGCGACATCGTGGTGTGCGGCGATTGGAACATCGCACACCAAAACATCGACCTGAAAAACTGGAAAGGCAATCAGAAAAATTCGGGCTTTCTGCCCGAAGAGCGGGCATGGATAGGCAAAGTTATCAACGATTTGGGCTGGACGGATATGTGGCGCACGCTCTACCCCGAAGAGCCGGGCTACACTTGGTGGAGCAACCGCGGCCAAGCCTATGCCAACAACGTGGGGTGGCGCATCGATTACCATATGGTTACGCCCGAGCTGGCCGCCAAAGCCGTAGCCGCCCATGTTTACAAAGATGTAAAATTTTCCGACCACGCGCCGTTAGTGGTGGAATACGATTATGCGCTTTAAGCTTTAATAGAACGCAACACGGTTGGCGCGGGTTTGGGCTTGATGTCCGAACCCGCGCAATCCACAAGATTAAGAGGCCGTCTGAAAGCCCGTTTAAAACAAAGGAGCAAACCATGAACAAACCTTTTGCCGCCCTGCTGCTCGTTGCCGCCGCCCTGCCCGTTTGCGCGCAAACCTACCGCAGCCAAAACCCTTATACTTCGGGCGAACTCACCCTTAACGGCTCACGCTTCGAAGCCGCCGCCGTGGGCGCAAGCGGCAATCTCTGCCAAATTTCGGGCCGCGTCCGCCAACATATCTGGCGCGACGGCAACGGCTGCGAAGTGCATTTCAAAACGGCCAAAAACAGCATCACTTTGAGCGTTCCCGAGCACGCCCGCGAAGCCTGCTCCGCCTATTGCGGCCACAACGCTTCTTTCGAGCAAACCTACCGCAAACTCCCCGCTGCCTGCACCGAACAGGCCGCCGCACAAACCGAGCGCCGTTTTCAGACGGCCTACCGCGGCAAACGGTATGCCGATGCCGTTAAAATCAAACAGCAATATCTGAACCGCTGCGGCAGCTTCCTGCACATCACCGGGCAGATGCGCACGCGCAACGATTTGGCCGTGAGCCACAAAAATGCCGGCAACCCCGCGGCCTGCCGCCGCACGCTGCAACCTTTGGCCGAACATATGGCCGGCAGTAGCGGCTTCACCGCGCCGTCCGTCTATCGCGAAAGCTACGAACGCGAGCTGCAACACACCCGCTTCAACCTGAAAGCCTGCGGCGGGTAAACCATGCAAAGCCAAGAACTCGAAGACTTAACCCTGCTGCTGATACGCGATGCCGACGAGGCCGAAATGTGGATAGACCGCTGGGCGGTGAGCTACCCCACCGTGCGCACGGCGGCGGTTTCGCGCGGCCAACCTATCGCCGAATGGCAGCGGATTGTGGGCGCGGCGGTGGCCGGCATCCACAGCCGCAACATCGCCGCCGTTGCCCACGGCGCAGGCGTTTCGGGCTGGCTGGCATGGCTTTATCTGGCCGATGTGAATATGCAGAAACGGGTGCGGAACATGATATTGGTGTCGCCCCGCCAAGATGCGCTGCCCGACGATGCGGTGCACACCCTGCAACGGGTGCGCTGCCATTGCCCGGGCGCGCTGGTTATCGGCACCGGCGACCCCGAATGCCCGCAGGAATGGGCGCAACAGCAAGCGCAGCTTTGGGGCGCACGCCTGCTAACCGCCCCGCAAACAGGCCGTCTGAACGGCCATCTGCACGGCTGGCAATGGGGAATGAAGCTGTTGCAGGAAATGTTGTTGAAATAAGCGGATGTTTTGTATAAACGGCAGGCTGCGGCTTTTCAAAGCTTATTGAGGCCGTCTGAAATGTTTGCCCGTCATTATCGGGCTTGACCCGATAATCCAGTATTTGCCATTCAAACAAAAGACAAATATTTCAGAAACATCCCACGCTGGATTGCCGGGTCAAGCCCGGCAATGACGAATGTATGTTACTGGAAACCATGTATCCGCGTTATGTTTCAGATGGCCTGAAGGTAGTTTTGCAAAGGTCTCAGGCTGTCTGAATGCCCAACTACCCCAACTACCGTCATACTCGGGCTTGATCCGAGTATCTTTTTGTTGTGAGAGAAATAATATAGTGAATCCAATTAATTTTCGGTACAAGGCAGCAAGCCGCAGACAGTACAAATAGTACGGCAAGGCGCAGCAACGCCGTAACGGAAATTAAGTGGATTCACTATAACAGATACTCGGGTCAAGCCCGAGTATGACGCAAGTGCTTTAATTTGAAAGAATCAGGCCGTCTGAAAAATATTTTTCAGACGGCCAGTTGTTATTCGCTGCTTGCTGCGGGAATACGTGTTAGCGCAATTCGGTATGCAGGCGGCTCAGCCATGCGGAAGCGTCGCTGCCCTGATAGGCGCTGCCGTCGCGGTTAAGCAGGCGGATGCGTGCGCCGTTGTTTACCGGCTCCACATACACAATCAGCTCGGGGCGGGCTGCGGCCGTAGCGGTAGTGTCGGTTTTGCCTTTGCCGAACAGGCGTTTGAAGAAACCGGGCTTTTTAGTGGAAACGGCCGCGCCTTCTTGCGGAGCGGGTTGCACCAAGAAAGCGTGGCGCTCGGGGTTTTGGCCGAGCACGGTCAGGCCGATGCGGTCGAGTGCCAGCGCGGTGCGGCGCCAGTTGCGGTTGTAGTCGCCGCTTACCAAAATGGCATCACCGCTGATCGAGGCCAAATCGCCGCCGCTGCGTGCGGCGGGGGCAACGCTTTTGCCCAAAGCGTTTTCGGCCTGTTGGGCATCTACGCCCAAATATTGCATAAAGCGGGCGAGGAACGCGGCTTCAAGGTTGGGGTCGTTGGGGCGGGGCTGCCACATGGTGGTATCTTTGTTTTTATCGCCATACACTTCCTGCATACCTTTGTGGGCGAAGAAAACGTCGGTGGTGCCGTTGCGGCCGCGTTCTACGCGGATAATGAATTTATCGCGCTCGCTGGTGGAATAAATACCGCCCAGGCCCACTTTTTCAAACAGGCGGCGCAGGCCGTCGCCGGCGATTTTGGCGCGGTTTTCGGCCCATTCGGTTTCCATTTGGCCGATGGCAGGCTCTTCCGATTTGATTTCAAAACCGTTTTCCTGCCAGAACACTTTCAGCAGCGGCCAGATTTCGGCGGGCTGTTTGCCCTCCACCACCAGCCAGCGCTGGCTGCCGTCGCGCTCGAGGCGCACGCCTTTCACACCTTGCAGCACGGCTTGATTGGCGGGCTGCTGTGCGCCGTTGCGGCGCGCCATATCGCTGGCGCGGACTGCGCCCGAACCAGCGGGAATCTGATACATATTGCCTTGGTCGGGATTGGTCAAATCGGGCGGAACTTCAAGATTCACCACTTTGCGGTTTTGGGTTTGGTAGTCGAGCTTGGGCTGTTCTTTGCTGCCCGAACAGGCGGCGAGGCCGGCAAGGGCGATAAGGGATACTGCCGTTTTGATGCGGTTCATTAGCGGGATTCCTCCGGTTAAATCAGTTGGGCGCTTTTCAGCGCGCTGCGTACTTTGTCTTGGCCGTCTGAAGAAAGTTCAATAATCGGCAGGCGCACATGGGGTTGGCACAGGCCCAGCTGGGTAAGCGCCCATTTGGGGGCGGCGGGGCTGGGTTCGCAAAACATCACGTCATACACGGGGATGAGCTTTTTGTTCAGCTCGCGTGCTGCGGGAATATTGCCGGCGATGGCTTCGCGGCACATATCGGCAAACAGTTTGGGGGCAACGTTGGCGGCCACCGAAATCACGCCGTCGCCGCCGCAGAGCATAAACGCCATGCCGGTGGGGTCGTCGCCGGAATAAACAGCGAAGCCTTCGGGGGCGCGGTTGATCAGGTCGGTTTCGCGGGCGATGTCGCCGCTGGCTTCTTTCACGCCAACGATATTGGGGATTTCGGCCAGGCGCAGAATGGTTTCGTTGTTCATATCCACCACGGTGCGGCCGGGCACGTTATAGATAATCATGGGGATGGCGGTAGCCTCGGCGATGGCTTTGAAATGGCGGTAAATGCCTTCCTGCGAGGGTTTGTTGTAGTAGGGAACCACCGACAGAGTGTAGTCGGCGCCCAAACGCTCGGCGGCTTTGGAAAGCTCGATGGCTTCTGCGGTGCTGTTGGCGCCGGTGCCGGCAATCACGGGCACGCGCTTGTTAACGTGTTTGACGGTGGCCTCCACCACCGCCAGATGCTCCTCTGCCGGCAGGGTGGCGCTCTCGCCGGTGGTGCCTACGGCCACGATGCCGTCGGTTCCGTTTTCGATGTGCCAGTCGATCAAGGTGCGAAGTTCGCCGTAATTAACGCTGCCGTCTGCATTCATAGGTGTGATCAGGGCAACCAAACTGCCTTTTAACATGGTAAAACCTTTATTTCTCGAACGTTCGGTAAAGTATAGTGGATTCACACATTTTCGATACAAGGCAGCAAGCCGCAGACAGTACAGATAGTACGGAACCGATTCTGTTGCCGCTTCAGCGGCTTACAAAATCGTTCTCTTTGAGCTGAGGCGCGGCAACGCCGTAGCGGAAGTGTGTGAATCTACTTCAGGCCGATTGTAGCCTACTTTGAAATAGATGGGAAATGCTGATTACACGCGCCCTGCAAAGGTTTGCAAAGGTTTTTGAGGCCGTCTGAAAACGTTTCGGCGGCTTTTCAGACGGCCTGTTTTTATGCGGTTATGCTGAAAGGCGCGGTTTTCCAAACCGAACCTGCCGCTTTGAAATTGAAGTTAACGCTCGAATTGTTTACAATCCGCGCTTACAAATTTTATCGTTCGGTTACATATAAGGAATTTACGATGGCAGCCCCCCTCTCCCACAAGGGCGATGCGCCCGATTTGGTTTACCGCCTCGAAGACAAACCGCCCTTCCCCAACGCGCTTTTAAGCGCAATCACCCACCTTTTGGCAATTTTCGTGCCGATGATTACCCCTGCGCTGATTGTGGGTGGTGCGCTGAAACTGCCGCCGGAAATGACGACCTATCTGGTATCGATGGCGATGGTGGCCTCGGGCATCGGCACTTATTTGCAGGTTAACCGCTTCGGGCCGGTGGGTTCGGGCATGCTGTCGATCCAGTCGGTCAACTTTTCGTTTGTGGGCGTGATGATTTCGCTGGGCTTGGGCATGAAAGAACAGGGGTTGGACGAACACGCCATGCTCTCCGCCCTGCTCGGCGTGGCGTTTGTGGGCGCGTTTCTGGTGGCCGGCTCGGCATGGCTGCTGCCCTATCTGAAAAAAGTGATCACCCCCACCGTGAGCGGCGTAGTGGTGATGATGATCGGCCTGAGCCTGATCAGCGTGGCGATTACCGAATTCGGCGGCGGCTATGCGGCCATGGGCAACGGCACGTTCGGCGCTTGGCAAAACATCGCGCTGGCGGCTTTTGTGTTGGCGGTGGTGCTGTTTTTCAACAGCCTGAAAAACCCGCTCTTGCGCATGAGCGGCATTGCCGTGGGCATGATTGCGGGCTATGTGGTGGCGCTGTTTTTGGGTATGGTGGATTTTTCGGTGTTGGACAACCTGCCGCTGGTTACCATGCCCGTGCCGTTCAAATACGGTTTCGACTTCCAATTCATTCCGTTTCTGGTGGCAGGTTTGGTATATCTGCTGAGCATTTTTGAAGCGGTGGGCGACTTAACCGCCACGGCAATGGTGTCCGGCGAAGATTACGAGGGCGACGAATTTCAAAAACGCCTGCGCGGCGGCGTGTTTGCCGACGGCTTGGTGTCGGTGATTGCCACCGCGCTGGGTTCGCTGCCTTTGACCACGTTCGCGCAAAACAACGGCGTGATTCAGATGACCGGCGTGGCCTCGCGCCATGTGGGCAAGTATATCGCCGCCATTTTGGTGCTGCTGGGGCTGTTTCCCGTGGTGGGCCGCGCGTTTACCACCATTCCCAGTCCGGTTATCGGCGGCGCGATGGTACTGATGTTCGGCCTGATTGCCATCGCCGGCGTGCGCATCATCATGACCAACGGCATCAACCGCCGCGAAGCCGTGATTGCCGCCACCTCCATCGGTTTGGGTTTGGGCGTGAGTTTCAAACCCGAAGTGTTCGCCCTCCTGCCGGTGAAAGAGCTGTTCCAAAACCCCATCTGCATGGGCGGCACGGCGGCGCTGCTGATGAACCTGATTATGCCGCGCGACGAAGGAGAAAAGGTTTATCTGAGCGATGAGTTGGATATTTAAAGCAAATACCCTAAACTAAAATTTGATTTATATCAAAATTAAACCCAAGTAAAAAATGGATAATAAATGAATATTTTAATAATCCTTTGAATCCGATACGGAGTTGTTCACATGAAAATCTATTTCGCTTTAATCTCTGCCGCCGCTTTATCATTAAGTGCCTGCGGCGGGCAACAAGAAACTGCTGCTCCTGCCGCCGTTTCGGAAGCACCTGTCGCTGCCGCTTCTGAGGCGCCTACCGAAAACACCCCGGCAGAACAAGCCGCGCCGGCTTCGGCAGGAAGTGCTGCTGCACCTGCTGAAGCCGGTGAGTGTGAAACCGTCGTGAATTCGGACGACCAAATGAAGTTCGACAAGCAAGAGCTTGAAATCAAAAAATCTTGCAAAGAATTCAAGATTGTATTGAAACATACCGGCAAAATGCCTGCCGCTGCCATGGGACACAATCTCGTTATTTCCAAAAGTGAAGACGCATCGGGTGTGGTGGGCGACGGCGCAGGGGCAACTGCTGCAAATGATTTTGTGAAACCCGGTGATACGCGTGTGATTGCCCACTCTAAATTAATCGGTGGCGGTGAGGAAACCACGTTTACAGTTGATCCGAGTAAGTTTGCCGAAGGCAGCCAGTATGAGTTTTACTGCACTTTCCCCGGACACTACGGTTTGATGCACGGCACGGTTAAATTAATTTAAAATCTATTGCGTTTTCCACCTTTTCAGACGGCCTGTTTCAGGCCGTTTTGATTTTGATGGCCGAGGCAGGCAATTGTTGCTGCTGTTGATGTATATCAAATTTTACTACCTATTAGATTCATATAATATTCATCAATTTATTGAAATATTATTGTTAGGTAGAAAAATATGTCCGGCCTGCACTTCAAAGAAAAAATCAACCACCTGTGTTCGGGCATCACGCTTTTTGTTCTTCTGCCGCTTCTTCTGATCACCGCACCGCTGCTCGCCCATGCGGAACGTCTGCCTGAATTTCTATCTAAAAATCCGCCTGCCGAAATCTTCCCCGGTGCCGACCGCATCGGCGAGCCGGAGGGTAAGCCTATGGTTGCGCGTGCCTATAAAGGAAATGAACAACTGGGTTTTGTTTATCTGACTACTGATATTGTGAACACCCGCGGTTATTCCAGCAAACCTATCGATATGCTGGTGGGCCTTGCCAACGACGGCACCATTCGGGGGGTGAAACTGGTGGAACACCATGAGCCGATTGTGTTAATCGGTATCCCGCAAGCCAAAGTCGATGCCTTTATCCGCCACTATATCGGTTTGAATTTCATTAAGAACCCGCCCAAACCGGGTAAAGCGCCGGCCGATATTATCAGTGGGGCCACCGTTACACTGATGGTGATTAACGACAGTATGCAACGTTCGGTTAATGCAATCGCCAAACAATATAAAGTCGGCACAGCTCAAGTTAACACCGGAAACGATTCAGACGGCCAAAGCAAAGCAGCACAAACCCGCCCTCGCCGCAAGATTAACGAAAGTAAGCAGGACATTCAAAGCTGGACTGAGCTGTTGGCACAAAAAGCTATTGGCCATCTGCATATGACGGTTGGAGATGCCAATAAGTCTTTTGAAGCCAACAGCGGCGGCGAGGCGGCCAAACACCCCGAACCGGGCAAACCTGAAGATACGTTTATCGATTTATATACCGCAGTAGTCAGCCAGCCTTCTATCGGTAAAAGCCTGTTGGGCGAACCGGGTTACAGCCGTCTGAAACAATCGCTCAAGCCCGGTCAGCAGGCGGTTATGGTGGCAGGAGAAGGTCATTATTCGTGGAAGGGGTCGGGTTATGTGCGCGGCGGCATTTTCGACCGTATCGAAGTGATTCAGGGGGCAACAAGCTTCCGCTTTACCGATCAAAACCACGAGCGGTTAATTGCACTCGCACCGCAAGACGCACCGAAATTCAAAGAGGTGTCGCTGTTTACCGTGCCTGAAGGAATAGAGTTTGATGCAGCCGAACCGTGGCGCTTACAGCTGATGATTCAGCGTGTGCTGAATGTGAAAGACAAGGCTTTTGTAACCGCCGACCTCAACTATCACCTGCCCGCTGCATACAGTGAAGACGACCCGAAAGCCGAACCGGTGGAAATCACGGTTGAAACGTCTGCCGCACCGAATGAATCTGCGCCCGATGCCGCCGCGGAAAATCAGGTGCAAAACGGCCTGTGGAAGCAGGTTTGGCGTGGCAAACGCTGGCAAATCGGCATAGTTGCATTTTCGCTCTTGGTATTAATCGGCATATTTTTCTTTCAAGACACGCTCACCAAATACCCTGTTTTTTATGACCGCTTCCGCTTGGTGTTTCTCGCTTTCAGCCTGTTTTATATCGGCTGGTATGCACAGGCGCAGTTATCGGTTGTGAATGTGCTGACCTTCACTACCGCGTTGCGCACGGGCTTCAGTTGGGAATATTTCCTGATGGATCCGCTGGTATTTATTTTATGGTGCGCCACCGCGATTTCGATTTTGTTTTGGAACAGGGGGGCGTTTTGCGGCTGGCTCTGCCCGTTCGGTGCTTTGCAGGAGCTGCTCAACCGTGCGGCGAAAAAAACGGGTATCAGGCAGATTGCCGTACCCCACGGCATGCACACCCGGTTGGCGGCATTGAAATATGTGATTTTTATGGTTTTGTTCGGCGTTTCGCTTTACGAATTGGGCTTGGCCGAAAAACTTTCCGAAGTGGAGCCTTTTAAAACTGCCGTTATTTTAAAGTTTGTCCGCGAATGGTGGTTTGTTTTGTTTGCCGTTGTATTACTGGCGGCAGGGCTGTTTATCGAACGTTTTTATTGCCGCTATCTCTGCCCGCTCGGTGCGGCATTGGCCATTCCCGCCAGACTGCGTGTGTTTGACTGGCTGCGCCGCTACCCGATGTGCGGCAATCCCTGCCAGCGTTGCGCCCACGACTGCCCCGTGCAGGCCATACACCCCGAAGGCGATATCGATCCCAACGAGTGTATCCAATGTTTGAACTGCCAAATGCTCTATCACCACAATACCCTTTGCCCGCATTTGGTGCAGGTTAACCGCAAAAAGCAGAAACAGGCGGCGGCCAAAGCGGAACTTGAAAGGCAAAATGCAACACCGGCAACCGAACAGGTTGTGCACTTTATCCCGCAACACGGCAAAACCGGCTCTTCCCGAACCGGCGAGCATTGATTTTATTCATTTTCCCACACGGTAAAACGTTTTTGGCGCAATACCGGATTTTATTAGGAGAGTATCATGTCTGAAGAAGATAAAAAATTAAGCTCCGGCGGTTTGAGCCGCCGCTCGTTCCTCGGCACGGCAGCCGCTTCCGGGGCCGGCTTGGCCGGTATGGGTCTGTTGGGGCTGGCCGGCTGTTCTGAAAACGGCAAAGGCGGTGCAGGTGGTGCGGCTTCGGGAGCAGCTTCTTCATCTGCCTCCACCGCCGAACATAAAGACTACGTCGGCCCCGGCGAGTTAGACCAATACTACGCCTTCAGTTCGGGCGGACAATCGGGGGAAATCCGTGTGTTGGGGCTGCCTTCTATGCGCGAGCTGATGCGTATTCCCGTGTTCAATATGGACAGTGCTACCGGCTGGGGACGCACCAATGAAAGTTTGCGCATCTTAAACGAACACAACACGCCTGAAACCAAAGAGTTTTTAAAACGGAGCAATATGCCTTGCCTGCCCAACGGCGATTTGCACCACCCGCATATGTCGTTTACCGACCAAACCTATGACGGCCGCTATATTTACGCCAACGATAAAGCCAACAACCGTGTTTGCCGTATCCGCTGCGATGTGATGAAAACCGATAAAATTGTGGAAATACCCAATGTTTCGGGCGTTCACGGCCTGCGTCCGCAACGTTATCCGAAAACAGGGTATGTGTTTGCCAACGGCGAGCATATTATTCCCGTGGGAAGCGAAGGCAAAATAAACGACCCGAAAACCTGGTGGTCGGTTTACACCGCCGTAGACGGCGAAACCATGCAGATTGCCTGGCAAGTGATGGTTGACGGCAACCTCGACAACG
Organism: Neisseria dentiae; assembly: GCA_041827905.1. GTDB lineage: Bacteria > Pseudomonadota > Gammaproteobacteria > Burkholderiales > Neisseriaceae > Neisseria > Neisseria dentiae_B. The sequence continues at coordinate 7,498 of JBHALY010000098.1, read as the reverse complement.
GCGATGCCGACTATCAAGGCAAATATTCTTTTTCAACCTGCTACAACTCTGAGCGCGCACTTGATGTTCAAGGCGCATCGGCCAACGAACAAGACTGGTGCGTGGTGTTCAACCTGAAAGCGATTGAAGACGGCATCAAGGCAGGTGATTTCAAAGAAATCAACGGCGTGAAAGTGTTGGATGGCCGCGCCCAAGCCAAGTCGGCCTATACCCGCTATATCCCCGTACCCAATTCGCCCCACGGCTGTAATGCTTCGCCCGACGGTAAATACATCATGCTCAACGGCAAGCTCTCGCCCACCGTAACCGTGTTGGATGTCAGCAAACTCGATGATTTGTTTGCCGGAAAAATCCAGCCGCGCGATGTCGTGGTTGCCGAACCGCAATTGGGTTTGGGGCCGCTGCATACCGCATTCGACGGCCGCGGCTTTGCCTATACAACGCTGTTTATCGACAGCCAGATGGTGAAATGGGATATTGCCAAAGCCATTCAGGCATACAAAGGCGAAAAAGTGGATCCCATCGTGCAAAAACTGGATGTCCACTACCAACCCGGCCACAATCACACAACCATGGGCGAAACCAAAGAGGCCGACGGCAAATGGCTGGTTTCATTAAATAAATTTTCAAAAGACCGCTTCTTGAACGTTGGCCCGCTGAAACCTGAAAACGACCAGTTGATTGATATTTCCGGCGACGAAATGAAACTGGTACACGACGGCCCGAGTTTTGCCGAACCGCACGATATGCTCTTGGTGGCCGCTTCCAAAATCAACCCGCGCCGCACATGGGACCGTAACGATCCATGGATGTGGCAAGATGCTTTGGAGCAGGCCAAAAAAGACGGTGTCGAGCTGGAAAAGGCTGCAAAAGTGATTCGCGAAGGTAAAAAAGTGCGTGTTTATATGACCGCCGTTGCGCCGGTATTCAGCGTTCCCCAGTTTGAAGTGAATTTGGGCGACGAAGTAACGGTTTATGTAACCAACACCGAAACCATCGACGATTTAACGCACGGCTTTACACTGGAGGGATACGGCATTGCCATGGAAGTGGCGCCGCAGGCCACGGCATCGGTTACTTTCACCGCCAACCGACCGGGCGTGCATTGGTATTATTGCCAATGGTTCTGCCATGCGCTGCATATGGAAATGTCGGGGCAGATGATTGTGAAGTCATAAAACGGTGCAACAGCAGCAGGCCGTCTGAAAGCACCGCCTGCTGCTTTCCGATATATTGAATGAAAATGAATAATACGATGCGCCTTTTCTTATTGTGCTTATTCTGCTGCACCTTTCAGACGGCCTCTGCCGTCATAATCGATGTGGCTGCGGGCAGCGATTTGCAGCAGGTTGCGGCGCGGGCGCAACCCGGTGATATTTTGCGGCTGGCGCGCGGCAGATATGCGGGCAACATTCTGATAGACAAACCGCTTACCATCGAAGGTCCCGCCGACCGTTCCGCCGTTATCGAGGGCAGCCGCAACGGGCGCACCATCGAAGTACGCGCCCCGAACGTTACTTTGCGGCAGCTCACCGTTACCCTTTCCGGCTTGAGCCTGCCGCAGATGGATGCGGGAATTTATTTGGAAAACACCGCTGCAAAAGCCTTGGTGGAGCATAACGATATTTTGGAAAACTCCGTCGGTGTTTATATTCACGGCGCGCCCGATGCTATGGTCAGAGGCAACCGCATTGTCGGCGACACCAAACTGCGCGTTAACGAACGCGGCAACGGCGTTACCGTGTGGAACGCGCCCGGATCGCAGGTTGTCGGCAACCGTATTTCTGAAGGACGGGACGGCATCTTCTCCAACACCAGTACAAAAAATATTTATAAAAACAATTATTTCACCAAACTTCGCTACGCCGTTCATTATATGTATACCAACGACAGCGAAGTGAGCGGCAATATTTCGGTGGGCAACAATATCGGCTATGCCATCATGTTTTCCGATCGCTTGAAAATCAACGGCAATATCGCTTTAAACAGCCGCGACCAAGGCCTGATGCTCAATTATGCCAATCATTCCGAAATACACGGCAACGCAATCGATAAAGCCGAAAAATGCGTGTTTGTTTACAACGCCAACTATAACCGCATCACCGGCAACCGTTTTGAAAACTGCGCCATAGGCATTCATTTCACCGCCGCCATCGAAGGCACGAAATTAACCGGCAACGCCTTTATCGGCAACCAAAACCAAGTGAAATATGTGAGCACCCGTTTTCTCGACTGGGCAGAAGGCGGGCGGGGCAACTATTGGAGCGACAACAGCGCATTCGACCTGAACGGCGACGGTTTCGGCGACAATGCCTACCGCCCCAACGGCATTACCGATCAAATCATTTGGCGCACGCCTGCGGCCAGACTGCTGATGAACAGCCCTGCCATGACCATAGTCAAATGGGCGCAGTCGCAGTTTCCCGCCTTGCTGCCCGGAGGCGTGATAGACAGCAAGCCGTTGATGAAACCCGATTCCGTGCCCGCATGGGAGAAACTGCATGCCGTTCGGCAAAAACAAAGGTAAGGATAAGCATGAATACGCCCCCCGTGGTATTGAGCGGTATAAGCAAGCAATACGGCAGCAGGTTTGCAGTCAGGCAGCTTGATTTAATGCTGGAATCCGGCCAATGCACAGGTTTGGTCGGCCATAACGGAGCAGGAAAATCCACCATCATCAAATTAATACTCGGCCTGATTGCCCCCACCGAAGGCAGTGTCAGCCTGTTGGGCGGCAGTGTGGCAGGCAGGGATGGCGTACAAACCCGCAGCCGAATCGGCTATCTGCCGGAAACGGTTGCCTTGCACCCCACGCTGACCGGTAAGGAAACTTTGGATTTTTACGCCAAACTGAAGAAGCAGCCGCCGGGGCGGAATGCCGACTTATTGGCGCGCGTCGGCATTGCCCAAGCCGCCGGCCGCCGGGTCGGCACTTATTCAAAAGGTATGCGCCAGCGTTTGGCTTTGGCACAAGCCTTGCTCGGTAACCCGAAAGTGATGCTGCTCGACGAACCGACCACCGGGCTGGACCCTGCATCGCGGCAAATGTTTTACGGCATTATCCGCGAGCTGAAAGAGTCGGGAACCACGGTTTTGCTCAGCACCCATGCCTTATCGGAGCTTGACGGTCATGCAGACCGTATCGTGGTGATGAAAAACGGCAGCAAGGTGGCCGACGGCAGTATCGGCGAATTGCAGATACAGAGCGGCCTGCCCGTTTCAATAGATGTTACGCTCAAACACAATACCCCGCTCTCCCTGCGCTGGCAGCCGCAAGGCGGATTGAGTTACCGAACCGAATGCCGTACCGAAGAAAAAATGAGGTTGCTGTATGAGTTGGGCGGCATGGACAACATCGCCGATATTCATATCAACACCCCCGCCTTAGACGATATGTATGCAGAATTTTTAAAAAGGGAAGACCGATGAATCCCGTATGGATTATCAGCAGTAAAGAAGTGCGCGACAGCCTGCGCAACCGCTGGGTTCTCGCCGCAGCCCTGTTGCTGGCCGCATTGGCCTTGTCGCTCGGTTTTCTCGGCAGCGCACCCACCGGCTCGGTGAAAGCCGATCCGTTAACCGTTACCGTTGTCAGCCTTTCCAGCCTGTCGATTTTTCTGATTCCGCTGATTGCCATGCTGCTTTCCTACGATGCGCTGATCGGTGAAATCGAGCGTGGCACGATGGCACTGTTGTTGAGTTACCCCGTATCACGCCGCCAAATTCTGGCTGGGAAATTCATCGGCCATCTGATTATTCTCGTGCTGGCAACCTGCGCAGGCTACGGGTTGGCCGGCATTGCCCTGCAACTGTTCGGCGGCGGCCTCGATTTTGCCGCATGGCAGCCCTTTTTGCTGCTGATTGCGGCCAGCATTGTTTTGGGTGCTTCGTTTTTATCATTGGGCTATTTAATCAGCGCAAAGGTGAAAGAGCGCGGCACGGCTGCCGGCATTGCCATCGGTGTGTGGCTGTTTTTCGTGGTGATTTTCGATATGGCCTTGTTGGGCATACTCGTTGCCGACACGGAGCAGGTTATTACCGCCCCGATACTGGAGGCCGCTTTGCTGCTCAACCCCACTGATATTTACCGTCTGCTCAACTTAACCGGTTATGAAAACACATCGATTTATGCCGGCATGGCCGGCTTGAGCGAACAGCTTGCCTTAAGCAAGGGCACTTTGATTGCCGCCCAAATTTTATGGGTGGCGGTTCCACTGGCATGGGCCGGATACCTGTTCGGCAAACGTGAGATTTAAACAGGAGGATAATTGATGAGCAAAACCTTACGCACCATCTTATCGGCAGGCATACTCTCGCTGCTGTTGGCAGCTTGCGGCAGCCAAACCGAAACCCCAAGAGCGCCGCAGCAGTTTACCGGGCAAACGGTCGGCCATTATTGCGGTATGTATCTCAACGAACACGACGGCCCCAAAGCACAAATCCAACTGAAGAGCAAACAGGAACCGGTGTGGTTTTCAACCGTTTTACAGATGCTCAGTTACACCAAGCTGCCCGAAGAACCCAAAGACATCGCCGCCATTTATGTGAACGATATGGGCAAGGTTGCCGATTGGAGCAAACCCAATGCCGACACGGCATGGGTGGATGCCAAGCAAGCCTACTATGTTATCCGCAGCGGCTTTATCAGCAGTATGAAAACCCAAGAAGCCATTCCCTTTGCGCGACAAGCCGATGCCGAAGCCTTCGCGGCTAAAAACGGCGGGGAGATTGTGCGTTTTGACAACATTCCCGACGACTATATTTTCCAAACCGGCGCCCAATCCTCCATGCCGCAAGGCCACCGGCACGGCAGCCATTAACAACAAAAGCATCCCAAGGCAGCCGTAAATTTCCAAACAGGCCGTCTGAAACGGAGAGCCGCCATGAACAAACCCCTTACCCGCCGACGCTTTATCGGCATCAGTGCAGCCGTTGCCGGTGCCGCCGCCTTGCCGTTCTGTTTGTCTTCCCGCAATAAAAACCTGCCTCAAGCAACAGAATGGCACGGCATTGCCTTAGGTGCAGACGCACACTTGCGTCTTTACCACCCTGATTCCCGTTTTGCACGCAATCTGATTGAAAAAGCCGTTGCAGAAGTTGACCGGCTCGAAAAAATCTTCAGCCTCTACCGCAACGACAGCCTGTTGGTCAAACTCAACCAAACAGGCCGTCTGAACAACCCGCCTGCCGAGATGCTGGCCGTATTAAGCATCAGCCGCTATGTCCACCGTCTCACACAGGGCGCATTCGATCCCACTATCCAACCCCTGTGGCAGGCTTATGCCGACCACTTCACCCGCAGCCCCGGCAGCCGTAACATACCCGGCCACGCCGTATCACGCGCACTGTCGCGGGTCGGCTTTGAACACATCGTATTCGATAATCGCGCCGTATGGTTCCGCAAACCCGGCATGGCGCTTTCTTTCAACGGCATCGCACAAGGTTATATCACCGACCGTATCACCGATATGCTCCGCGATGCAGGGTTGGAGCAAGCATTGGTCGATATGGGCGAAATCCGCGCCTTGGAAACGCAGCACCGTCATATCTGGCGGGCAGGTATCCGCCACCCCGAGCAAGAACACACCCTGCTTGCCACCTTGCCGCTGCAAAACCAGGCGCTCGCCACCTCGAGCGGCTACGCCACACCGTTCGACGAAGCCCGGCATTTCACCCACCTGTTCCACCCCCGAAGCGGTCTCAACCAGCCGCGCTACCGAAGCATCAGCGTGATGGCTGAAAACGCCGCAACCGCCGATGCCTTTTCCACCGCATTTGCCGTCAGCAGCAGCGCACTCATACGGCAAACTGTGGCGCAAGAAAAAAACCTGAAAGTCTGGCTGTTGCCGCTGCAAGGCAAACTGGAAACCATCGTGTGATATGGCGGGTAAGCTTAGCAATAGAGTAAAGCCACTTATTCAGCAACCATTCCGCCATACTCACACTTAACTGAAAAAGTGTGTCAGAAATAAGTTTACCTGCATATAGCAAAAGGCCGTCTGAAACATTTCAGACGGCCTTTTTGATTGTTGGTTTTTACCGGCAAGCAGCCCCGCTTAAACGGCTTCGGCCTCTTCGGCAAGGAAACCGCGCAGTTTCTGCATGGCTTTGGCTTCGATTTGGCGGATGCGCTCGGCGGATACGCCGTATTCTGCGGCCAAGTCGTGCAGGGTCAGCCCGCCGTCGTCTTGCAGCCAGCGGCTTTCGACGATTCGGCGGCTGCGGTCGTCCAATTGCGCCAACGCGTTTTGCAAGCCCTCGGTTTGCAGGGTGTAGTGGGCTTTTTGGGCGATTTGGCGGGTCGGCTCGGTGTCGTTGTCGGCCAGCCAGTCAATGGGGGCGAAGCTGTCTTCATCGTCGCTGTTGTCGGCCATGATGCCGATGTCGCGGCCGGTCATGCGCTGTTCCATCTCGAGCACTTCGGAAAGTTTCACGCCCAAATCGTCGGCGATTTCCTGCGCTTCTTTAGGGCTTAAGGCGTTGAGGTTTTTACGCATACTGCGCAGGTTGAAAAACAGTTTGCGCTGCGGTTTGGTGGTGGCCACGCGCACCAAGCGCCAGTTGCGCAGGATGAATTCGTGGATTTCAGCCTTAATCCAATGCACGGCAAACGAAAACAGGCGCGCGCCGCGGGTAGGCTCGAAACGTTTTACCGCCTTCATCAGGCCGATGTTGCCTTCTTGAATCAGGTCGGCCTGGTTGAGGCCGTAGCCGTCGTAGCCGCGCGCAATCGATACGACAACGCGCAGGTGCGAAAGAATCAGTTGCTTGGCGGCTTCGAGGTCGCCTTTCTGTTGGCGTTCTGCCAGTTGGGTTTCTTCTTCGGCAGAAAGCATGGGAATATTGTTTACGGTATGAATGTACTGCTCCAAGCTGCCGTGACCGCTGGGTACGGGTAATGCAAAGGCGTTATTCATGGTCATTGATTGGCTTTCCTTATATTGTGTCGGGCCGGCTCGGGTTTGCTGCACCGGCCTTGCTTATTAAACTAGGTTCTCTGTATGGTTTCAATACTCAATAGGTAAACTTTTGTATTTTTAAGTTTTCGATTGATTTAAAATATTTGAGTGTTTTTGTCGGAAATAGTTCCCTATTAAAACACAGTTTTGGTTTATTGTGGGGCTTTATTCTTAAGGCTTTATTAATGCTTGGAAATTTTACGCAAAGGTCTCAGGCCGTCTGAAAGCCGCTTAGCGGCGGTATCTTCCCCACACAAACAAACCGGCGGCCAACACGCCCAACAGGATAACGAGCGGCCACGAGCCGCCGAGCTTCATATACGGTGTTTCGCCGGTATAGCCTTCGATGCGCCCTTCCAGCACGGTGGCGGTGTCGGGCGCAGCCAGCGCGGAGATACGGCCTTTGGGATCAACAATCGCGGTAGCGCCGGTGTTGGTGGCGCGCACCATATAACGCCCCAATTCCAGCGCGCGCGCCTGCGACTGCTGCAAGTGTTGGAACATGGCGTTGGATTTGCCGTACCACGCCATATTGCTGG
>JBHALY010000097.1:0-6628 GCA_041827905.1 Neisseria dentiae | reverse complement strand
CCCGTCATTCCCGCGCAGGCGGGAATCCAGATGGAAATATTGAAGTATTGATTAAACAAATACTTGGATGCCAAGCACCTGGATTCCCGCCTGCGCGGGAATGACGGAAATCAGATTTTTCAGGTGGTAATTTGAATTTTGCAAAGGTCTCGGCCTGAAGGTAGTCTTGCAAAAGTCTCAAACCTTATGGCCGTCTGAAAACCGTTCGGCAATGAGTAGGTCGGGCATTTATGCCCGACCTACCCTGCTACCCGCTGCGCCGCTTCAAAGCCGCCAGCACCACTTCGCTCCGCAACGCTTGGCGGAACATCGTGCCGAACGGCATCACGTCTTTATTCGCCACCACAATCACGCGCTTGCGGCTTTCGGGGTTTTGCCAAAGATCGAACCACAACCCGCAGGCATGGGCCGCCATACGCACGGCCTGCTCGGTGCGATCGGGCTGCAAGGCCAGCCTGAACAGCGCTGGATTGCGAATAAAATAATCGCTGAGCCGGTTTTTCGACACCGCATAATCGGCCCGGTCGCGGTCGATGGGCAACACGGGCACGGGCAGTTGGTTGACGATGTTCATCATGGCGCACTTCTCCGGTGGTTCCGATAACAACGGTTGCCATTGTGGCACAAATCGGGCGGCAACAAAGTGTGCTGAGTCAAAAAACGGCGGTTGGCCGCCTTCACGCCCACAGCAGATAAACCGCCGCCATCGCCACCAGATAAACCAACCCCAGCCAGGCCAGCGGCAACAGGCGGCGCTGCCCGGGCAGGCTGCCCGCCAGCCCCAGATTCAGCCACGCAAACACGGGAGCAGACAGAAAAGAAGCCGTCATAGCAAACGGTATCATCTTGCCGACCGCGCCGCTGAAAAACTGAATCAGCACAAACGCCGCAACCGCCGCCGCAATAATCCACGCGCGCAAAACGCCGTCGCTTTCCGAAGCTTCAGACGGCCTGCCCCGCAACAAATCCACCGTTTGCCGGTTGCAGCGCGAATAACCATCCACCGCCACGATGGTGGTGCCGTAAATGCAGGCAAACGCCGCCAGCACCATCGGAACATACATAAACCCGCCGATGGCCGCAGTGTACATATCCACAAACTGCCCGATAAACTTCCCGCCGCTCAAAGGCGGCACGTTTTGCCCGTATTGCACCCGCGCACCGAGCATCATAAACATCAGCGCCAATATGATGGTAACAGCGTAGCCGGTGTTGAAATCGACCATGCGCTTTTCACGGTAGCCGGCGTGGCGGCAGTTTTTTTCTTTCACCCACATCGAACCGGCCACGCTCAATTCCATCGGCGCGGGCATCCAGCCCATCAGCGCGGCCAGAAACGGCACGGCGGCCAACGTCCACGGCGAAGGATCGGTAAAGCCCGCCGCCGCCGGCGGGGGCGGTTTGCCGAAAGCCATCAGCAAAGCGGCGGCGGTTACCGCGCTCAACAGCAGCATAATGATTTTCGACACTTGGTCCAACCGCCGGTATTGGTGCGAAAACAGCAGCACCACAAAACTCGCCAACACAATCAGGTTCAGCACATTCAGGCTGATGCCCTGCGGCAGCATCATGCCCAGCAGCAGCGCCGACAACAGCGTGCCGCCTGCAATATTCACCACCGTGGCAAACAGGTTGAATGCCAGAAACAGCCACAAATAAGCGTGCCCGCGTTCGGCATAGCCTTCAAGCAGGGTTTTGCCGTGCAGGGCGGCATAATCGAACGCAATGCGGAAAAACGGATATTTCAAAACGTTCACCAGCACAATCAGCCCGGCCAGCTGCCAGCCGTAATACGCCCCTGCCTGCGTGGAGGCGATAATGTGCGAACCGCCCACCGACGACGACGCCATGATGATGCCGGGGCCGAATGTTTGGAAGAAACCCGGTTTGTTCATCAAATTTCCTTTCCGGCAGCCATAAAAAATGCTCCTGTTTCTCGTTTATAGAAAGAAACAGGAGCGCCGTTGCTGCGGTTTCAGACGGCCTGATACAGCCTGAGGCCGTCTGAAAAATACAATAGGCCGAAACTTCCCACGCAGGCATTATCCTGATCGGGTGTAAGGGTAACTCTCAGCTGCGCCTGAAAACGGCGCAGCACCCCTGTTTCTGTTTGGCGATTAAAACACGGAAAGCGCCCGGCGTAAATCCGCACGGGCGGTTTTACAAACGGCGGGCCGGATCACAGGCGGCGGCATTGGTCTTCTTTATTGCCTTTAACCTGGTTGTCCGAACCGCCTATGCGGCCTTTGTTGCCTTTGCATTGCAGGTTGCCGCCGATACGGTTGCCGTTCACAGACGCGCCGGCGTTGTTGTCGAACAATTGCAGATCGCCGTCAATCCATGTATCCGCCACCCTTATCGCATCCGATTCCTTCACCTGAATATCGCCGTCGACACGGGCGCGCTCAACCGTAACCGCACCGGCCTTGTCGGCTTGGATATCGCCGTCGACGATGGCGCCGAACGCTTGCAGGTTGGCGCCGCGCCCAACTTTCACATCACCTTTAACGCCCGTGCCGTTTAAGGTGCAGCTTTGCCTGGCCGGCACCAACACATCGCCGTCTATCGAAATATCCGCCAGCGTGCCGTTGCACGTTTGCGTTTCGGCATAGGCTGCCCCGCTAAATGCCAGCACGGCTGCGGGAATCAGAATGGATCTGCATAATTTGTTCATAGTCGGTTGCTCCAAAACATCGAAAGCCCTGTCGCCGCCAATCGAAACATTTAACGGCAGAACCGGCACATTACCCGCCGAACGCGGCAGGCACGGATGCCATTCAAGCATAAAGCCCCGCAGCCGCCTAGAATATTTGCTTCAATTTTCACAACACAATCAAACCCAACAGTTCGTTTCAATCGTGTGGAAAAACGGCAAAAAACGCAGCAATTGCCGCCGCCGGTTTTATAATATCCGCCCCGTTAAATTAGGAAGCACCATGACCCCTGCCGAACTGCAAAACTTTCTGCACCGCAACATTCCCGCCTCCGCCGCCCTGTCGCTCACCGTAACCGAAAGCTCGCCCGCACGGGTGGCGCTACTCGCGCCCATCGCCGTTAACCGCAACCACCACCAAACCGTGTTCGGCGGCAGCATTGCCATGCTCGCCACCTTGTGCGGTTGGTCGCTCGTGCATCTCAACTACCCCGAATACAACGGCAAAATCGTGATTCAGGAAGGCAGCACACGCTACCTCAAACCCGCCGCAGGCGACTTGACCGCCGTATGCGAGGCCGCAGACCCCGCAGCATGGGCGCAATGCACGAAAATGCTCGCCGAACGCGGCAAAGGCAAAATCACCCTATCCTGCCGCCTGTTCAGCGAAGGGGTTTTGGCGGCGGAATTCGAAGGCAAATATGTGGTGCTGGCTTGATAAAAAGGCCGTCTGAAACATTTCAGACGGCCTTTCAATTTTTCAACTGTTTCCGGCGCAAATCCTGCGCGGCAGGCTAAGGCTTCTTCACATATTCCGGCTGCGCCTGCGCAGGCTGCACCACCACCACACTGGAGCGTTCGGGGGTGAGCAGGCGGGCGGCTGCCTGTACGTCGGCGGCGGTTACGGTTTGCAGGCGGTGGCGGATTTCGGCTTCGTCGCCGTAGCTGAAGCCGCGGGCTTCGAGCCTGCCCATCAGCGAAGCTTGGGCGTTCATCGAATCTTTGGCGTAGATTTCGGAAGCGGCCGCCTGCGTGCGCACCCGTTCCAATTCGGTGCGGCTGATGCCGTTGCGGGCAATGTCGGCGATTTCGTTGCGTATCATCTCGAGCAGCTCTTGTTCGCCCGTGCCGCCGGCGGGCATGGCGATGATGCTGAACAGGGGCATTTCGCGGCTGAACATATCGTAGTTCACGCCGATGTCGAGTGCGGCCTGCCTGCCGCGCACCAGGTTTTTATCGAAACGGCTGGAAGCGTTGCCGCCGAGCACATCGGCAAGCACGTCGAGCGCATAAGGCGTTTTGTCGTCGATGCGGGTAAGTTTGGGCACGCGGTAGGAAAGCGCGAGCACGGGCTGGCGGGTTACGGCCGATTCGGTTTGTGCGCTCGCGGGGCGGGTTTCGGCGGCTTCGCTCACGGTGTTGCGCGGCGGCAGGGGCTTGGCGGGAATCGCGCCGAACAGCCGTTCGGCGGTTTTTAGGGTTTGCCGTGCGTCCACATCGCCCACCACCACCAGCACGGCGTTATTGGGGGCATACCATCGGCGGTACCATTGGCGCAAATCGTCGGCTTTGAGCGCGTGCAGATCGTTCATATAGCCGATAACGGGCGCGCGCAGGGCGGGGGTTTGGTAGCTGTTGAGATAAATATGCTCCCACAGCTTGCCGAAGGGATTGTCTTCGGTGCGCTGGCGGCGCTCTTCGCGTATCACGCTCATTTCGTTGGCGAATTCTTTGTCGCTGAAATTGAGGTTGGCCATGCGGTCGGCTTCCATTTTCAGCACTTCGGGCAGGTTTTTGGCGGCCACGTTTTCAAAATACACGGTTTCGCTACGGTTGGTGTAGGCGTTGTTCTGGCCGCCCAAAGCCGACACGCGGCGGCTGAATTCGCCCGAAGGCACGGTTGGCGTGCCTTTGAACATCATATGCTCAAGCGCGTGGCTCAGGCCGGTTTTGCCTTCCTGCTCGTCAACGCTGCCCACCTTATACCAAAGCTGCGACACGGCCACGGGCGCGCGGCGGTCTTCTTTCACAATCACTTTCATGCCGTTGGGCAGCGTTTGCGAAAGCGTTTGCGCCCACGCAGGGGCGGCGGCAAGCAGCATCAGGAAAACGGTTCGGTGCAGCATGGTTGTTCTTTCAGAATAGATTGCGGGGCATGATAACTTTTGCCTGCCGATTAAACAAGGTTTGAGGCCGTCTGAACGCTTGTTTTCAGACGGCCTGACGAAGCAGAGTTTCTTCCCGCCGCATCTTGTCCTTTCGGAGCATAGCCATTATCTAAAAATACGTTACAATCCAACCCTGAAACCATTTTCAAAACAAGGGAAACCCATGTTCAGTTTCTTTAAACGCAAAAAAAAGCAGGATAACGCCGAACCCGCCGCCGAGCCTGTGCAAACGCCCGCCGCGCCCGAAGAAGAGGCGGCCGCACCCGAGGCGGAAAGCGGCTCCCCGTTGGCAGAGGACGCGCCCGCCCCGCTCACCGAAGCGCAGCTCGAAGCCGTTGAAGCGCATCTGCAAAACAACCCCGTTGATCAATTGGTGGCCGACATCGTCAACCCCGAAGCCAACCTGCCCGAACAATACAACCCGAACGCGCCGGTGGCCAAAGTTCACATCAGGCCGTCTGAAAACGAAACCGCACCTGCCGAAGCGGCCGCAACACTCAGCAGCGGCGAAATGGCCGAAACCCTGAAACAGCCCGACAGCATCGCCACCGTTACCGCGCCCGTGCCTGCCGCCGCAGCGGCTGCCGCAGCCGCCGAAGAGAGCGAACCCGCCAAACTCGGCTGGGCGGCGCGCCTGAAAAAGGGCCTCACCAAATCGCGCGACCAAATGGCCAAATCGCTGGCGGGCGTGTTCGGCGGCGGGCAGATCGACGAAGATTTATACGAAGAGCTGGAAACCGTGCTGATCACCAGCGACATGGGCATGGAAGCCACCGACTATCTGATGAAGGATGTGCGCAAACGCGTGTCGCTGCGCGGCCTCAAAGACGGCAACGAGTTGCGCGGCGCCCTCAAAGACGCAATCTACGATTTAATCAAACCGCTGGAACAACCGCTGGTGGTGCCCGATAACGGCCAACCTTTCGTGATTATGCTGGCCGGCATCAACGGCGCGGGCAAAACCACTTCCATCGGCAAGCTTGCCAAATATTTCCAATCGCAGGGCAAATCGGTGCTGCTGGCCGCGGGCGACACTTTCCGCGCCGCCGCCCGCGAGCAGTTGCAGGAATGGGGCGCGCGCAACGGCGTTACCGTGATTTCGCAAACCACCGGCGATTCCGCCGCCGTGTGCTTCGATGCCGTTGAAGCCGCCAAGGCGCGCGGCATCGACATCGTGCTGGCCGACACCGCCGGCCGCCTGCCCACGCAGCTGCACCTGATGGAAGAAATCAAAAAAGTGAAGCGCGTGCTGCAAAAATCCATGCCCGACGCGCCGCACGAAATCATCGTGGTGCTGGATGCCAACATCGGTCAAAACGCCGTCAACCAGGTTACTGCCTTCGACGACGCGCTGGGCCTCACCGGCCTGATCGTTACCAAACTCGACGGCACCGCCAAAGGCGGCATTCTCGCCGCGCTCGCCAGCAACCGCCCGATTCCCGTGCGCTATATCGGCGTGGGCGAAAGCATCGACGACCTGCGCCCGTTTGACGCCAGAGCATTTGTTGACGCGCTGCTCGACTGACCTTCAGGCCGTCTGAAAATCCTTTCCGCCCGCACCGCACCGCCGTGATGCGGGCGTTTTCCTGCTCCCGACACTCCGCAGGCAGCCGCCCGTCGTTCACGGCTGAACGGCACAACATTATTCGGTATAATCGCGCATAATCTTTCAGACGGCCTGATGCCGTCTGAAACCAACTTCACCGGATAAACCTATGATTCGTTTCGAACAAGTTTCCAAAACCTATCCCGGCGGCTTTCAGGCGCTGAAAAACGTCAGCTTCAGAATCAGCAAAGGCGAAATGAT
>JBHALY010000096.1:0-3204 GCA_041827905.1 Neisseria dentiae | reverse complement strand
GGGATTCCCTGTAAGAGCGTTCGCAGTATGGCATAGGCTGCGGATAACGGCGTATCGGCAGGGGTAAAGAGTTTTAAAACTGGGCAAGAGTTTGAAATTATATTTTATGAGCGTTTATTCTGTTGCACATATCATACATTTATTCTGCGCCATCGTTTTTGTGGGCGGTGTTTTCTTTGAAACGTTGGTGTTATCTGCCATACACAGCAAGGATGTGCCGAGAGAGGCGCGAAAAACGGTAGAAAAAGCCATTATGCGGCGCGCCGTGCGGGTGATGCCGTGGGTGGTGGGCGGTGTGTTTTTGTCGGGGCTGACCATGGCGCACCGCTATACCGCCGCGTTTGCCGCACCGTTTGCCGCACCGTTCAACACCCAGTTGTGTTTGAAAGTGCTGCTGGCATTCGGCGTGTTGGTGCATTTTCTGATTGCCGTAACCAAAATGCGCCGCGGCACGCTCACGGCGGCGTGGTCGAAATATATCCACCTGGCAGTGTTTTGCCAGATGGTGCTGATTGTGCTGCTGGCAAAAACCATGTTTTATATGGCTTGGTAGGCGGGTGGAACCGTGTATAGAGGCCGTCTGAACTGCACCCCAAAAGTTGGACACTCCTTCCAACTTTAAAAGGTGCAGTTTTCTTATGTCCAAATATACGTCCAACGGAGAGTTTCTTCGGTACATTGAAAACGGAAAGCTTCTATAAAGAAGGTGTACTATCGGTGGCGGAGCTGGCAACGGTAATAGATGATTACATACATTACTACAATTATGAACGGATCAGTTTAAACTTAAAAAAGCTGAGTTCTATCGGCTACAGAACCCGGCTTAAAAAGGCTGTTTGAGAAAGATTCTTAACTTGTCCAAATATTGGGGGACAGTTCAATCCTTTTTCAGACGGCCTTTCGTGCACTTTATACGCTATAATCCCAAACTTTATAAATTCCCGTTTTTTCAAGCACAAACCATGACCCAACGCAAAATCCTCGTTACCTCCGCCCTGCCGTATGCCAACGGCAGTATCCACTTAGGCCACATGGTCGAACACATCCAAACCGACATCTGGGTGCGCTTTCAAAAACTGCGCGGCCACCAATGCCACTACTGCTGCGCCGACGACACCCACGGCACCCCCATCATGCTGGCGGCCGAAAAACAAAACCTCACCCCCGAAGCCTTGATTGAAAAAGTGCACGCCGAGCATCTGACCGACTTCACCGGCTTTTATATCGGCTACGACAACTATTACAGCACCCACTCACCCGAAAACAAACAGCTTTCCGAGCAAATCTATCTCGCCCTGAAAGCAAACGGCAAAATCGAAAGCCGCACCATCGAGCAGCTGTTCGACCCCGAAAAACAAATGTTCCTGCCCGACCGCTTTGTGAAAGGCGAATGCCCCAAATGCCATGCCACAGACCAATACGGCGACAACTGCGAAGTGTGCGGCACCACTTATTCGCCCACCGAGCTGATTAACCCTTATTCCGCCGTATCCGGCGCCGCGCCCGTGTTGAAAGAATCCGAACACTTCTTCTTCAAACTCGGCGAATGCGCCGACTACCTGAAACAATGGACCGCCGGCAGCACCACACTTTCAGACGGCCGCATCCAGCAACA
The DNA here is from genome assembly GCA_041827905.1 of Neisseria dentiae. GTDB lineage: Bacteria > Pseudomonadota > Gammaproteobacteria > Burkholderiales > Neisseriaceae > Neisseria > Neisseria dentiae_B. The sequence continues at coordinate 1,589 of JBHALY010000096.1, read as the reverse complement.
CTTGCAGCCCGAAGCACTCAACAAAATGAAAGAATGGCTGCACCCCGATGAAAACGGCGAAGGCGGCCTTTCCGACTGGGATATTTCCCGCGACGCCCCCTATTTCGGCTTCGAAATCCCCGGCGCGCCCGGCAAATATTTCTACGTGTGGCTCGACGCGCCCGTCGGCTACATGGCCTCATTTAAAAACCTGTGCAGCCGCATCGGTTTGGACTACGACGAATACTTCAAAGCCGGCAGCCAAACCGAGATGTACCACTTCATCGGCAAAGACATCCTCTATTTCCACGCCCTGTTCTGGCCCGCCATGCTCGAATTTTCCGGCCACCGCGCCCCCACCGGCGTGTTCGCCCACGGCTTTTTAACCGTTGACGGCCAAAAAATGTCCAAATCGCGCGGCACCTTCATCACCGCCCGCTCCTATCTCGACGGCGGCCTCAACCCCGAATGGATGCGCTACTACATCGCCGCCAAACTCAACAGCCGCATCGAAGACATCGATTTGAACCTGAACGACTTTATCGCCCGCGTCAACAGCGATTTGGTCGGCAAATACGTCAACATCGCCGCCCGCGCCGCCGGCTTTATCGCCAAACGCTTCGAAGGCCGTCTGAAAAACGTTGCCGGCAGCAAATTACTGGCCAAACTCGCCGCACAATCCGAAGCCATCGCCGCCGACTACGAAACCCGCGAATACGCCAAAGCCCTGCGCGAAATCATGGCGTTAGCCGACATCGTCAACGAATACGTCGACGCCAACAAACCGTGGGAGCTGGCCAAACAGGAAGGCCAAGACGAACGCCTGCACCAAGTGTGCAGCGAACTTATCAACGCCTTCGCCATGCTCACCGCTTACCTCGCGCCGGTATTGCCCAAAGTGGCCGAAAACGCCGCCCGATTCCTCAACCTGCCTGAAATCACCTGGGCCAACACCCGCGAAACCCTGGGCGAACACACCATTAATAAATACGAACACCTGATGCAACGAGTGGAGCAAAAACAAGTGGACGACTTAATCGAAGCCAACAAACAAAGCATTCAGACGGCCTCTGCCGCAACCGCAACTGCCGAAACCAGCCAGTACACCCCTGTCGCCGAACAGGCCAGCTTCGACGACTTTATGAAAATCGATATGCGCGTGGCCAAAGTGTTGAATTGCCAAGCCGTCGAAGGCAGCACCAAACTGTTGAAATTCGACCTCGACTTCGGCTTCGAACAGCGCGTGATTTTCTCCGGCATCGCCGCCAGCTACCCCAACCCCGCCGAACTCAACGGCCGTATGGTCATCGCCGTCGCCAACTTCGCCCCGCGCAAAATGGCCAAATTCGGCGTATCCGAAGGCATGATCCTTTCCGCCGCCACCGCCGACGGCAAACTGAAGCTGTTGGATGTGGACGCCGGCGCACAGCCGGGGGATAAGGTGGGTTAACAAGCAGCAGCTGAATGCCTGAGACCTTTGCAAAAAAACCAATTCAACCCTGAAAAGGTTTGTGCCTCGTCATTCCCGCGTAGGCGGGAATCCAGCCTTTAAACCATTAAGTATTTTATTTCAATAGTTTACGAAAACGACTGGATTCCCGCCTACGCGG
>JBHALY010000095.1:0-8729 GCA_041827905.1 Neisseria dentiae | reverse complement strand
GTATTGTTTGAGTTTTTCCAAATCGGGGCCGCCGCCCATGATGTGCAGCTCGACGTTTTCGCCCGCTTCGGCCAGGCGCTGTATGCCTTTGCATACGGTTTCCATATCGTAGCTGTAGCTGAGGGTGCCCAAATAGAAGAAGCGGGTTTTATCGCCGCCAAACGGTTTGGGTTGGGCGCTGCCCAGTTTGTCGTAATCCGCACCGATATACACCACTTCGCCGGGGGCGGAGGGGTTGGCTTCTTTGGCACGGTCGAGATAACTTTGCGACACGGCCACCAAGCCGTCGGCGTAAGCGTAGGCGGCGTTGGCGCGCGAGGCGAACGGCAGCAGGTTGTGGGGGATTTTTTTCAAGGCAGGGATAACCGAAGAGAAAGCCTCCGGCCAAACGTCCTGCACATCGACAATCAGCTTGTAGCCCAAACGCGCCTTATGCTTGCCCAAAAGGATATTGGTGGCAATCAGCGGATAGGCCGAATAAACCACGTCCCATTCGCCCGGCTTGCAGTTTTGCAGCCATTGCTCGAAATCTTTCACCAACACATGATGGCTTTGCACGCGGGCGAGCGATACGTTTTTGGTGTAGCCGCTTTCTTTGAGCAGCTTCACTTTCAGACGGCCTTGCGAAGATTCTTCGGCCATTTCGGGCCGTCTGAAAGATTTGTTCAAATGTTTGAAATTGCTGGTGAGCAGCAGCACGTCGTGGGACTGCGCCAATAATACGGCCAAATACCAGAAACGGTTGAAATTAGGCTCGCCCGGCAACGAACAGTAGGGGGCAACGATGGCAATTTTCATAGCGGTTTCCTGTATTTATAAATTATAGGCGGCAAGGGTGGTGCGGTAGATTTCTTCGTCGGAGCACAGGTGCGTTACGCGGTCGTGCAGGGCTTTGCCCATGCGCCGGCGCAGCTCGGGGCTGGCGGCCAGCTGCTCAACGGCATCGGCAAAAGCCGCTTTGTTTTCAAACGGTATGCAGCGGCCGGTTTCGCCGTCGACCACCATTTCGGAAATGCCTGCCGCATCGTAAGAAACCACGGGGGTTTCGTATAAACCGGCTTCCAAAATATTGTTGCCTACGCCCGCGCCGTGATCGCCGATCAAAACGGGCGTGTTAAGCAGGATATCGACCTCTTTGAAATAAGCGCCGAGATCGCGCACGCCGCCGAGAAAATATACATGCTCGGCAATGCCCAGGTTTTGCGCCTGCTCTTTGAGGTTGTCTGCTTCTTCGCCGATGCCGGCCACCGAAAGTTTGACCGGCACGCCGCGGTCGAGCAGGGTTTTTACGATGTCGATGGTCAAGTGTACGGCGCGGGTGCGGCTCAGGCGCGAGAGTGTGCCGAGCATCACATAATCTTTGGCCGTTTTTTCTTGAACGTTTGCCGCTTTTTCGGGCAGGGCGTTGTAGGTGTAGGCGATGCGTGCGGCGGGGAAACCGTGGCGGACCAATTTGTCGCGCTCGTGTTTGCAGTTGCCGATGATATACACGCCGAGCTTGTCGAACAGTTTGGCGATTTTCGGATAGGTTTCGGGGTCGAGGCCGCGGGCGTGGTAAAACACTTTGGTTTTGGGCGAAACGATTTTGGCGGCTGCGGCACAGGCGGGCACGATGCGGGCCATCTGGCAGTGCACGATGTCGGGCTTCTCTTTGCGCAGCATATTGGCGTAGGCCAGCGTGCCTTTCACATAGCCGCTTTTACCGTTGTAGAAATCAATATCGTACCATTTCATCCCCACAGCTTTGGCTTCCGCAACCAAAGGGCCGTCTGAAGAAGCCAGAACCACGGTATGGCCGTGTTCGTGCAACAGCTTGCCCAAACGGAACGCCGCGTGTTCGGTGCCGCCCAGGCCGCTCATTGAAGTTGTGATGATAATTTTCATGGGTGCGATAGTTTTTGCATTTGTTAATTACAGTTGGACATAAAACCGATGTAAAAGATGCCTGCCGGTATGCAAATAAACTTTAACAGCAGGCAACATTTTCAGACGGCCTTTACCGAAAAGCCGCCGAGGTGTTTATATGCGGTATGCTTCCATCGTGGTCCGGTAGATTTCTTCGTCGGAACACAAAGCGTTAACGTGTTTGTTTAACGCCTTGCCCAACTGCTGCCGCAAGGGTTTGTCGTAAACCAGTTTTTCCACGGCATCGGCAAAACCCTGTTCGTCGCCGAGCTTGAAGCAATACCCCGTTTCGCCCTGCAACACCATTTCGGTGATGCCGCCCATGTTGTAGGTAACGACGGGGGTTTCATACAGCCCCGCCTCCAGCACATTGTTGCCTACGCCCGCGCAGCTGTCGCCGGGGCAGCGGGGGTTGTTCACCAAAATATCCACTTCTTTGAAATATTCGGTCAGGTTGCGCACGCCGCCGAGAAAAGTCACTTTGTCGGCCACGCCCAAACGCTCGGCCTGCGCTTTGAGTTTGTCCATATCTTCGCCCACACCCGCAATGTTGAGGCGGACGGGCAGGTTGCGGTCGATGAGGATTTTGAAAATATCCAGCGTTTGATCCACCGCGCGCAGATAATCGAGCCTTGAGAGCGTGCCCAGCGTTACATAATCTTTTTCAGCCTTTTCGGGCACATAATCCACTTTGTGCAGGGCGTTGTAAGTATAGGTGATGCGGTTTGCGGGAAAGCCGTGGCGGATTAATTTGTCGCGTTCGTGTTTGCAGTTGGCGATGATATACACGCCCAGCCTGCGGAAAATCTTCACCACTTTCGGATAGGTTTCCGCCACCAGGCCGCGGGCGTGCCAAAACACCTTGGTGCGCGGCGATGCGAGTTTGGCGGCCACGGCGCAGGCGGGCACGATGCGCGCCATCTGGCAGTGAATGATATCGGGTTTTTCCTGCCGCACCAGTTTGAAAAACGCCTGCATCCCTTTCACATAGCCCAATCCGCCGCCGTTATAGAAATCAATGGGCTGCCACTTCATGCCCGCTTCGCGGCAATCGCCGACCAACGGGCCGTCTGAAGAGGCCAGCAGCACTTCGTGTCCCTTATTGCACAACAAACGCCCCAAACGGTAGGTGGCGTTTTCCGTGCCACCCAAGCCGCTCATCGAGGTGGCTAAAATGATTTTCATGAATCAATACCTTTTATTATAAGTTTCAGAGTAAACGTTTTCAGACGGCCTGCGCCCGAAGAAATAAACGGCCAGCAGAAAGCACGGCAGCCAGATAAACGGCAGCCGCAGAATAGACGAAGGAATAAACCCGCCGATTAAAAACACGGCCATGCAGGTTAGGGCGAACATACGCACCTTGCCGCTGATGCCGCCCGCCGCCGCAAACAGGGTGGTGTAGCCCGCCACATAAAGCAGGAAAGCCAGTAGCGACACGATACCGAAGCCCAGATAAAGCTCGATGACGAAGCTGTGCGGATTTTCAAACCCCAAACTGCTGCCGATGTGGCCGCCGAAAAACTCGCCGAAGTTTTTCGGGCCGTAGCCGGTGAACAGGGCGGGGATGTTGTTCCAAAAGTGGTTGTAGATTTCCTGACGCGAAGAAACCGAATTATCGCTGCCGAAATCGTATAAAAAGAGATAAATGCGGGTAGAAAAACGCTCTAAAAATTCGTTGCTGTTTAACGAAAGCAGAAAATCCTGCACCGCATATTGCGGAATCATGGCCACCAGCAAGTAAAGCAGCACAATGGAAAACACGGTGGCCAAGCCGTTTTTACGGTAGAGCAGCGTTAACAGGACAATCAGAAAATAACAGGCGATGGCGGTGCGCGACACGCTGGCGAAAATCACCAGGCCGAGCAGGGCAAACAAACCCCAGCCGGTCAGCACTTCTTTGCGGTTGCGGCCAAGTTGGGTGAAAAACACCAACACGGCGGGCGTGAGGCACACGGCGGTGGTAGCGAGGTTGTTGGGGTTGAAAAACAACCCTTTCACCGCACCCGCTTCCAGCGCCAGCTCTTCGATGGCGGTAACAAACTGAATGCCTGCGCCGATTTCGAAAAAAGGCGGAATACAGATAAACGCCGCAAAAAACAGAATCAGCCGCTGGATAAAGCCCAACGGGTTGGGCGAGTGCGCAACGATTTGGTAGAGCAGGTAGAAAAAGCACGGCAACGAGAGGAAAAACATCAAATCGACGAACTGCGAGCCGGTAATCGGCGAAATCACCAGATGCAGCGCGCTCCAGCCCGACATCACGGCCAAGCTCACGAGCAGCACGGCGATGCCCGAAGGAAAGCGCTTGTTTTCGAGCAGGGCGGCCAGCACCGTGCAGAGGATGAACAGAATGGTTAGAAGGTTGTCGATACGTTGGATGCCGAGAAAATACGACATCGCCGGGCCGACCATATAGGCGCCCAGCATGCCGTAAACCAGCAGCATATACAGATGGATGTTTTTAACTTTCATCGCCTGTCCCGTCAATTGTGCGCAGCGTTAAGCACGGCACGGTATTGCGCTTTGATTTGCTCGATTACGCTGTGTTCGCCGTATTCGTTTAAACAGTTTTCGCGCAGCACGGCGGCATCGTAACGGCTGCGGTTTTCATACAGTTCCACCAGCGCGCCGGCCAGTGCGCCGATGTTTTCGGTGGGCACCAACAGGCCGTTTTCGGGGGTAACGGTAGAGTTCGGCCCGCCGCAGCGGGTGGCGATAACGGGCAGCCCCTGCGACAAGGCTTCGATAAATACCACGCCGAAGGTTTCGTGACGGCTGGCCAACACGAAAGCATCGCTTTGGCGCATCAGGGTTAACACTTCTTCGTTTTGCAGTTTGCCCAAAAACGTAACCGAATTTTCAATGCCGAGTTTGCGGGTCAGCTCGTGCAGTTGCGCATCGGCCAAACCGGTGCCGCCGATTTTCAGCTTGAGGCCGGGGTGCTTTTTCAGCGCCTCGGCAAAGGCGGGCAGCAGAATGTCGTAGCCTTTGTTGTAGTTGAGGTGTGCCACCGAGCAAAACGTAAAACCGTCGTTTTGCGGTTTGTCTGCCGCATCGAAAGGCTTGGCGAATTTGGCCGGCAGGATGTTGGGAATATATTGCCAGCTAAGTCCGTTGTATTCGCTTTCGAGCAGGCGGCAGAAATCGCGGCTCACGGCGATGCGGGCGGCGCAGTGTTCGGCCGAGCGCATCATGGCGTCGCGCTGCCAGTCGCGCACCAGTTTGCGCGCATAGGTGGAGCTGTGTTCGGTAATCACATAGGGAATGCCGGTTTCGCTGTGGATTTCATACGCCAGAATGCCGCCGTAGTTCATGCTGTGGGCGTGAATAATGTCGGGGCGGCCGTGTTCGCGCACATAGCGGCGGAAGAGTTTCCAACCCGCTTTCAGCCAACGGTTGCGGTCGATTGCCGTGCGCGGAAAGAAATACATGCTTTTATAAAGATAGGTGGGAATATGTTCTTCGACAAAGCTGCGCACGCCGTAGCCGCCGGTGAGAATCGACTTCGGCTCGCCGCGCATCGAGCGGAAAACGGGGGCAATCACGCCCACCTGCACGCCGGAACGCTGCAAGGCCTGCGCCTGCTGCTGGAAGAAAATACCGTTGATATCGCCGGGGCCGGAAGGATACCAGGAAGGAATGATTAAAACGTGCATAATGTATTGCCTTGTTATTATTAAAATCCGTCAGGTTTTCGGGTATGGTTTATCTTTTCAGACGGCCTTTCACTTTCGCCGTTAAAGCGCCGATGTCGGTGCGGTGTTTCCGATACAGCGCGGCCAATGCGGCCAGCCAGAACAGGGCGAAAATATAATAGTTGCCGCTGTTGCCGAAATAAGTGTAAATCAGGCACGCCGCCAAACAGGCAAAGGTGGTGCCGTAAAGTTTGGCGCGCGGCAGCGGCAGCCACAAACGTGCCGAAGCCTCGCTTTTCAACACTGAAAACACCCAAAAAGCCACGGCGGTGGACATGGCCGCGCCTTTCGCGCCCAATGTGGGCACCAGCACATATAAAAGCGCGGCGTTCACCAACAGGGCGATTACCGAAAACACCGTAATCAGCCAGGTTTTTTTGCTCACGTTGATGCCGATGCCGGTTACTTCGGTTAAGGTGTAGAGCAGCGGAAACAGCATGCTCGAGAGCAGGATAAACTGCACGGGCGCATATTTTTCGGGCAGTATCCAAGTAACCAGCGGCGAAAAAATCCCGACAATACAGATGAGCGCGGCGATCAGGTCGGTCATCGATTCGGTGATACCGCCGATTTTATCCAAGTTGGTGTTTTCTTTCACCCATCTGAACACCATCGGCGCCCAAATAACCGAAAAAATATTTTGAAAAATCAGCGCAATCGCACCGAAGCTCACCGCCATCGAATACACGCCCAGCTCCGACAGCCCCGCCAGCTCTTTCAGCAGAAAACGGTCTATCGAGGTAAAGCCCCAATAAGCCAGCCCGCCCAAAGCCAGCGGCACGCCGTAGCGCAGGCTTTCTTTCAGCAGCGGTGCCGACAGCGGTGCGGCGGCGGCGGCCTTCAGCTCGCTGCGCGTCTGCAAGGCCAAAATGCCCACCGTTACTGCCTGCGACAACGCATAGGCCAGCACCAGGGTTAAAGTGTCGGTGGGCAGGGAGGCGGCCACATAAACCAGCACAAACACCAAAATCAGCACTTTAGGGGTGAGCTGGCTGATGGAAAAGGCGAAGGCTTTTTCCTGCATACGCAGAATCAGCGCAAAATAGCGCGACAGCACCGAGCTGGCAAAAAACACCAAACACAGCAAACCCAAAACGCCGTCGCTGATTTCGAGCACCGCTTCAGACGGCCACGACAGCCGCCATGCGGCCGTGATGCCGCAAAACAGCACCGTCAGCAGCAGCGGCGGCACAATCACGGCTTTAAACAGGGCGGCTTTGTTTTCGGCGGCGTGGTATTCGCGGATATACGACTGGTCCAAACCCAAACCGGCCAGCGTGAGGGTGAGTGCCGACACGGTTTGCAGAAGCACGATGCGGCCGATGTCTTCGGCAGGGTAATACCAAGAAATCAGCGGCAGGGAAACGATTCCGATGGCGGCGCTGCCTAAGGGGCCGAGCGCGTAGCCCAATAATTTTCGTGCATTCATAAAATAACAGAAGCGTAGTCTGGCAACGCTTCTAAAGTTTTTCAGACGGCCTTCGCAACATCACAGGTTGTGAATCGAAGGCGTCTGCATATTTTTACAGGCCGTCTGAAACCATCAAACGGCTGCCTTGAGCGCTTCGGCCACTTGGCGCACCTGCGCTTCGGTCAAATACGGGTGCATGGGCAGGCTCATCACTTCTTCGGCAACTTTGTCGCCCACGGGCAGCACGGCATCGCTGGCCACGGCGGGCTGTTTGTTGAGCGGAATCGGATAATGCACGGCGGTGGGAATGCTTGCCTCTTTCAGCTTGGCCTGCACCGCGTCGCGGTTTTTCACGCGAACGGTGTATTGCGCGTAGGCGCTGCGGTTGTGCGCTTCGATAAACGGCGCGGCGATGCCGGCTTCGGCAAGGGCTTCGGCATACATTCCGGCCACTTGCCCGCGCAGCTGCATTTCTTCTTCGAGTATCGCCAGTTTGGGCAGCAGAATGGCGGCCTGCAAGGTGTCGAGACGGCTGTTTACGCCCACGCGGATATGGTGGTAGCGGCGGTCTTGGCCGTGGCGGGCAATCTGGCGGATAACGGTTGCCAGCGCTTCGTCGTTGGTAAACACCGCGCCGCCGTCGCCGTAGCAGCCCAGCGGTTTGCTGGGGAAGAAGCTGGTGCAGGCGATGGTGGTGAGGTTGCAGGATTTGGTGCCTTTGTAGGTGGCGCCGAAACTTTGTGCCGCGTCTTCGATCACGGGCAGGTTGTGCTTGGCGGCGATTTCGTTGATGGCATCGAAATCAGCGCATTGGCCGTACAGTGAAACGGGGATAATCGCGCGGGTTTTATCGGTGATGGCCGCTTCGAGTTTGGCGGGGTCGATGTTGTAGGTGGATTCGATCACGTCCACATACACCGGTTTGGCGCCCAACAGCGCCACGGTTTCGGCGGTGGCGATATAGGTGAAACCGGGGGTGATCACTTCGTCGCCCGGGCCGACGCCCAAGGCCATCAGCGCGATTTGCAGCGCATCGGTGCCGTTGGCCACGCTGATGCAGTATTTCGCGCCGCAGTAGGCTTTCAACTGCTCTTCAAGCTCGGCCACTTCGGGGCCGAGGATATAGGCGCCGTGGGCGAGCACTTTTTGAATGTTGGCATCAATTTGCGGTTTGATGCGCGCCTGTTGCGCGGCGAGATCGATGAACTGCATGGTGTTCGTCCTTTGCGTATCTGATTGGAATATTATTCTGATTTGCTCAAACGGCCGTCTGAAAGCGTATAAACGGCACCGGTGTGGGAGCAGGCGGCGCTGCCGCTGCCGCTCACGGGCAGGTTGAGTTGTTCGCCGTATTCGCTCATCCAGCCGATCTGGCGGGCGGGCACGCCGACCATCAGCGCGTAGTCGGGCACGTCTTTGTTTACCACCGCGCCCGCACCCACGAAAGCGAAACGGCCGATGGTGACGCCGCAAACGATGGTGCAGTTGGCGCCCAGCGTGGCACCTTTTTTCACCAGCGTGTCGCGGTATTCGCTTTTGCGCTCGATTAAGGAGCGCGGGTTATACACGTTGGTGAACACCATGCTGGGGCCGCAGAATACGCCTTCTTCGAGGTAAACGTTGTCGTAAACGGAAACGTTGTTTTGGATTTTGCAGTTGTCGCCGATTTTCACGCGGTTGCCCACAAACACGTTTTGCCCGAACGAGCAGTTTTC
>JBHALY010000094.1:0-4989 GCA_041827905.1 Neisseria dentiae | reverse complement strand
ACCGAGGCCGTCTGAAAACATGAAAAGAGCGTTTATTTTAAGCGACTGCGAACCGCCGCAATGCGAAGAAAAACCTTATGCGCTGCTTACCGCCAATGTAACCAAAGGCCACCACTTCATCGCGCAGACCGAGCAGCGCCAGCATGCGTTCAACCGCCATGTTAACCCTCAAAACCAAAACGTTTACCGCTTCGCGCTTTCTATGTTTCAAAAGCCCTATAAAGGCTCAGCAGAAAGCGTGAACATCGAAAACAATCTCGAAGCCAACAATCTTTACACGCTGTCGTTTGTGGAAGGCAACGGCGGCAGCCAATACAATCTGGAAAACTGGTTCAGCCGACACGAAAGCGGCTATGAAGACGCCTGCAACTTTCTACGTACCGTGCGCAGCGGCAGGCAGCAGGCGCCGCAGGCATTATGGCGGGTGTTGCAGCTGAAATTGTTGGGTATTTTCCGCAATCCCTACAATCACAACACCCTGTTCGCCCACGGCTTGCACCAAGCCATATTGTCGCAACTGCCCGAAGTGGGCAGCGAGTTTGTTACCCTGATTGCGCAGCGGCCGCAGCCGAGGTTGGCACGTATATTGAGCACGTTTGCATTTTCGCCCGAAGGCTACACCCGTTGGCTGGCCAACCTCTACGGCATGCTTAGCGACGGCGTGATGCAGCCTTCTTTGTTTGAACGGCTGTTCGGCGCATTGTTTGCCGAACCTGATGCGGTGAAAATCGAGCTGTTCCGCTACGACGGCGAGCATGAATGCTGTTTCTTTGCCGACACCGGCTTCTGCCAGCAAACATCCAACCAAACATTCACCGTGGGCGTGAGCGTTGCCGCCGATATGTTTGCGGTGGTGCATATGCCGCGACAGCGTTGGCAGGCGGTGGAGCAGAATTTTGCTGACCATGTCCCGCCGCCGCCTGCGGCGGAAGTAACCGTGTTCGACGGCAACCAGCGCCAGCGCGTTACCTACAACCGTTTGTGCGTGCGGCAGGCGCGCGAAGCGGTGTACGGCAGAAGCAGCCGCAAAGAAGATTATTTTCGTGAATCCGCCTGAAGTTTCAGAGCGGCCAAATTTTTTCAGACGGCCTAAATAATATCCACGCACACGATTTCACCGCACAAAGATTTGCCCGCTTCGCTCAAGTGTGCGGGTTTGAAGGCGGCAAATGTGTAAGTGATATCGGCACGGAACGCAGCAGCATCCGCTTCGCCCGTGTCGCCGTTCAAGCCCGTGGGTATGTCCAACGCCACTTTCAGGCCGTCTGAAAGATTAAGCAGACGGCAGACGGCGGCAACGGAATCGGGCAGGCTGCCGGTAAAGCCGGTGCCGAAAATGCCTTCGATAACCACATCATAAGCCGCTTTCAGACGGCCTGCCGATATTTCGGCATCAACAAATCCGATACCGCCCAAACCGGCTAAGCGTTTGAGGTTGAGTTCGGCCAGCGGCGACAAATCCCTGCCCAGCGCAAACGCAACGTCAACCTGCCAGCCGTGCTGCTGCAATACCCGCGCCATCACCAAACCGTCGCCGCCGTTATTGCCTTTGCCGCACACCACCAGCGTGCGGCCGGCTCTCGGTAGGCGGTGCAGCAAATCGGCGGCGGCGCGCTGGCCGGCGTTTTCCATCAGTTGTTCGAAACTCGTGCCCGCTTCCACGGCGGCTTGTTCGTAGCGGCGCATTTCGGCGGCGGTATAAACTTTCATGGCATTGCTCCCTGTGAAAACAACCGAGGCCGTCTGAAAACATTCAGACGGCCTCGGTATTGTAATATAGAGGCAAGCAGCGTGCCGCCCCCTTTGCAAACTGCGGGCAATAAAAAACCGGCATCGAGCCGGATATTTTTATTTCATGGTGCCCAGGAGAAGACTCGAACTTCCACACCCGTGAGGATACTAGCACCTGAAGCTAGCGCGTCTACCAATTCCGCCACCTGGGCCAATCTGTTGTTAAAGCAAAGCAGGGTTGAAAACCTATGGTGCCCAGGAGAAGACTCGAACTTCCACGCCCGTAAGGACACTAGCACCTGAAGCTAGCGCGTCTACCAATTCCGCCACCTGGGCTTTGCTTTAATCTTTGCTTTCGGTTAAAGTGCTACCTGCAAAGAGATGTGCATTATATATTCAAATGAAAGATTGTCAATCATCAACATGAAGAAAAATACTAAGTTACTCAGTTTACGTGAGAAAGACCCGTTTTTAGCGCGCGAACGCCAACGTTACGAACACCCGCTGCCCAGCCGCGAGTGGGTTATCGAGTTATTGGAAAGCGAAGGCGTGCCGCTGCAAATTGCCGCATTGGCGGGAAAACTGTCGATAACCGACGAAGAATACGAATTTTTCGAGCGCCGCATCAAAGCGATGGCGCGCGACGGCCAAGTGCTGATCAACCGTCGCGGCGCGGTGTGTGTGGCCGACAAATTGGCGCTGGTGAAATGCCGTGTCGAAGCGCATAAAGACGGCTTCGGTTTCGCCGTGCCGCTGGTTCCCACCGGAGAGGGCGACTTCGTGCTCTACGAGCGCCAGATGCGGGGGCTGATGCACGGCGACATCGTTACCGTGCGCCCCGCCGGCACCGACCGCCGCGGCCGCCGCGAAGGGCAGGTGCTGGATATTGTCGAACGTGCCCAAAAACAAGTGGTAGGGCGTTTTTATGTGGAACGCGGCATCGCCATTTTAGAGTCGGAAGACCGCCGCTTAACCCAAAGCATCGTGCTCGAACCCGAAGGGCTGGCCGAAATGAAACCCGAATCCGGCCAGGTGGTGGTGGCCGAAATCGAAAGCTATCCCGACGGCCACCGCCCGGCCGTGGCCAAATTAATCGAAGTGTTGGGCGATTATGCCGACAGCGGCATGGAAATCGAAATCGCCGTGCGCAAACACCAACTGCCACATATTTTCAGCGAAGCCTGCCAACAGGCGGCGGCCAAGATTCCCGACCGTGTCCGCCCGCAGGATACCAAAGGCCGCGTCGATTTGCGCGGCCTGCCGTTGGTAACGATAGACGGCGAAACCGCGCGCGATTTCGACGATGCCGTCTATGCCGAAAAACAAGGCCGCAATTTCCGTTTGGTGGTGGCGATTGCCGACGTGAGCCATTATGTGCGCCCCGACGATGCCATCGACAAAGATGCGCGCGAACGCGCCACCAGCGTGTATTTCCCGCGCCGCGTGATTCCCATGCTGCCCGAAAACCTTTCGAACGGCATCTGCTCGCTCAACCCCGATGTGGAGCGCTTGTGTATGGTGTGCGACATGGTGGTAACGTATGCCGGCAACATCAAAGAATACCGGTTTTATCCCGCCGTGATGAAATCGCACGCCCGTCTCACCTACAACCAAGTTTGGAATTGGATAGAACAGGGCGGCGATTACCCGCACAAAGCGCAAATCGACACTTTATACAAACTGTTTAAGATTTTGCAGAAAAAACGCCACCAGCGCGGCGCGGTGGAATTTGAAAGCATCGAAACCCAGATGATTTTCAACGATAACGGTAAAATCGAACGCATCGTGCCGGTTGTCCGCAACGATGCCCACAAACTGATTGAAGAGTGTATGCTGGCGGCCAACGTGTGCGCGGCAGAGTTTTTATTGAAAAACAAACACGCTTCGCTGTTTCGCAACCATTTGGGCCCCACGCCCGAAAAACTTACCACCCTGCGCGAACAGCTCGGCCTGCTCGGCCTGCATTTGGGCGGCGGCGACAATCCCGCCCCCAAAGACTACGCCAAACTGGCCGAACAATTTAAAAACCGCCCCGATGCCGAACTCTTGCAAGTGATGATGCTGCGCTCGATGCAGCAGGCCGTTTACGAGCCGGACAACCACGGCCACTTCGGCTTGGCCTACGAAGCCTACACCCATTTCACTTCGCCCATCCGCCGTTATCCCGACTTAACCGTCCACCGCGCCATCAAAGCCGTGTTGAAGCAGGAAAAATATAAGCCCGAATCATGGCAGGCGTTGGGCGTACACACGTCGTTCTGCGAGCGCCGCGCCGACGATGCCAGCCGCGATGTGGAAAACTGGCTGAAAACCTACTATATGCGCGACAAAGTGGGCGAAGTGTTTGAAGGCCGCATTTCAGGCATGGCCAACTTCGGCATTTTCGTTACGCTCGAAGGCATCCATATCGAAGGCATGGTGCACATCAGCGATTTGGGCGAAGATTATTTCAATTTCCGCCCCGAAATCATGGCCATGGAGGGCGAACGCAGCGGCGTGCGCTTCAATATGGGCGACCGCGTAACCGTTAAAGTGGCGCGTGCCGATTTGGATACCAGCAAAATCGACCTCGCCTTAATCAGCGGCGGCGAAGTACCGAAAAAGCGCGGCAAAAAAGCCGCCGTTCAGACGGCCTCTAACAAAGAAGCCGCGAAAAGCCGCAGCAAAGGCATAACCGTTAAGCCCAAATCAGAAAAAAACGCAAAAACCGCCGTTAAAAGCGCATCCGGCAGAAAAAAGACCGCCGCAACAAAAAGCGGTAAAGTTGCTGCCAAACGTGGCAAAAATAAGGTTTAGAATAGATTAACGGTGAAATAATAGTAAAGGCCGTCTGAAAAACAAGAGCATCACTTGTTTTTCAGACGGCCTTTACTTATAAGCTAACGTCACTACACCTGAACCTGCTTGAGCCGCAGGGTAAAGCGTTCCAGAAAGTGCAGTATCAGCCGTGCCGTCTGAAACATTTCAAACTGCATGAATATGGCAGTGTCGTCAGTGCATGCACCGTTGGGGAGATTGCCAACCACCGGGCGTTCTTTAAGCTGCACAGTGCCTGCAAACGCTGTTACAATGCGCCTTTGCCTTGTTACCTTGATTAGATACCATGTTTGTAGCCGTAGAAAAATACAAAACGCCCGCCAAAATTTTATTGGGCTTGATTGCACTGACTTTCGTCGGTTTCGGTGTCAGCACCGTGGCCGCTCCGGGTTCCGATTATATTGTCAAAGTAGGTGACCAAAAGGTTAGCGAAAACCAATT
>JBHALY010000093.1:0-4156 GCA_041827905.1 Neisseria dentiae | reverse complement strand
TTGGTGCCGGCCGCCCAAATTATGGTGAACGATTGTTACCAGCCGTGGATGTACGGTATCAATTTGCCCCATCCGATTTATGCGCATATCAGCGGTATCGATTTAATCCGCCACGGCGACGGTCAGTATTACGTTTTGGAGGACAATCTGCGCACGCCGTCGGGCGTATCGTATATGCTTGAAGGCCGCAAAATCAGCGAAAGCCTGCTGCCCGATGTGTTCGGCGCCCAAAAGGTGCTGCCGGTGGATCATTATCCGCAAATGCTGAAAGAAAATCTGATTGCGTGCAGCGGCAAAGACGATCCGAATATCGTGGTGCTTACACCCGGCCGTTATAACAGCGCATATTACGAACACGCGTTTTTAGCGCGTGAAATGGGTGTGCCGCTGGTTCACGGCTATGATTTGCTGGTGGAAGACAATTATGTGTATATCAAAACCGTTACCGGGCGGCAGCGCGTCGATGTGATTTACCGCCGTTTGGACGATCCCTTCCTAGACCCTCTGGCATTCCGCCCGGATTCGATTTTGGGCGTTCCCGCGCTGATGTCTGCCTACCGTGCGGGTAATGTGGTGATTTGCAATGCGCCGGGCACGGGGGTTGCAGACGATAAATCGGTTTACCCCTATGTGGGCGATATGATCCGCTTTTATCTTTCCGAAGAGCCGATTCTGCATAACGTGCCCACTTACCAGTGCCGTAAAAAAGAAGATTTAAGCTATGTGTTGTCGCACCTGCACGAACTGGTGGTGAAAGAAACCCAAGGTTCGGGCGGTTACGGCATGTTGGTCGGCCCAAAATCCAGCAAGCAGGAAATCGCCGATTACCGCAAGCGCATAGAAGCAGACCCCGACGGTTTTATCGCGCAGCCGACTTTGGCGCTTTCCACCTGTCCGACCTGTGTAGAAGAAGGCATTGCTCCGAGGCATATCGACCTGCGTCCGTTTGTGTTGAGCGGCCCCGACAAAGTGCGCATCGTACCCGGCGGCTTGACGCGCGTGGCATTGCACGAAGGTTCGCTGGTGGTCAACTCCTCGCAGGGCGGCGGAGTGAAAGATACCTGGATTGTTGAAACGGAAGGAGAACCGTTATGACCTTGCTGCTTTCTACCGCATACAATCTCTATTGGCTGGGCCGCTATATGCGCCGCGCACAAGAATTGCCCAATCTGGTTTTGAAGCACCGCACTCCAGGCCAGATGAAACTGCTGGGGTGGCCTGTGGATGATGAAAACGAAGCCCAAGTGCGCGAATATTTATATGAACAGGCTCTGCCCGAATTATTTAACCGCATCAATGATAATGTGCAGGCCGTGCGCGCCGTGGTTGACGGCGATGCTTCCGAGCTGTTTAACCAAGCCCGTCGCTTGCAGCAGGCGGGTAGTGTCCGCGCGGCCGGTTTCCAATTGTGGGCATGCAGCAGCGTGATGATGGAACAAAGCCCGCTGGTTACCCAGTTTTGGCAATTGGGCGATTATGTGGAAATGCTTGACCAGCGGATCCGTATGGAAACCGCCGAAAGCCGCCATTACCGCTATTTGGCGCAAGTGGTGACCAACCTGCCCGACGGCACGGCTTGGGACAAAATCAAGCAGCAGATTCAGGCATTGGTGTTCACCACCAACGGCAGCCAGTTTTACCTTTGGCGCGACCGCTTGGATCAAATGTTTGAAGACGGCGTGTGATTCAGACGGCCTCAGGCGTATGCACCAATACGCACCAAGATAAAAAAGAAGAATAAGCGGTTTGTTTGAATCCATAGCGGAAAACCGCCGAAACGGAAGGAACAAAGCATGAAGTTGGAAATCGACCACAGCACACAATATTTTTACGAAACGCCGGTGAAAAAAAGCATACAGATGCTGCGCGTTACCCCGCAAACCCTTGCGCACCAGCGGGTATTGTCGTGGCAGCTTACCCTGCCGCGTTACGGCCAGGAAATTTTTGACGGCTTCGGCAACTTCTGCACCGTGTTAAACGTTAACCAGCCGCACCAGGTGTTGAACATACACGCACAAGGCGTGGTGGAGATTGACGACACCAGCGAATACAACAGCGATAACCGTATTCCGTCCGATATTTTCATCAACAGCACCGATTTAACGCGCATCAACCCCGAAATGCTGGATTTTGCACACAAATACACCAACGGTCAGGCCAACCGCACCGCACTCAGCCGTTTGAGCTTGGCGGTGTTGGAACATATGCCTTACACGCCCGGCAGCACCCATGTTGCCACCAGCGCCGCAGAAGCCTTTGAAAAGCGGTTGGGCGTGTGCCAAGACCATACCCATGTGTTTTTAAGCTGCGCCCGCGCATTGGGCGTACCCGCACGTTATGTTTCCGGTTACCTCTACACCGCCGAGGACGGCCACTTAGCCAGTCACGCATGGGCGGAAGCCTGCTTGAACAACCATTGGTTTGTGTTCGATATCAGCAACCAGCTTTACCAACCCGTGCAGCACGTTCAGCTTGCCGTGGGGTTGGATTACAACGATGCCGCCCCTTTGCGCGGCATGCGTCAGGGCGGCGGGCAGGAGCACATGGAATGCCTGGTGCGCGTGCGCACAATGGAATAAAGGCGGGATGCCGGCATACAACATTCAAACATACAGGCAGGCTTGTTTTTTGCTGTTTTTTCAGACGGCCTTATATTAAAATAACGCGTTTTACCACGCCGCCGCGCCCGCGGCATTGTTTCACCGCAACACGGAATCATCATGACTTACTGCGTCGCCTTACGCCTGCAAGACGGAATGGTTTTTGCAGGCGATACCCGCACCAACGCCGGTATCGATCACATTTCCACCTTTAAAAAACTCTACACCTTCGGCAAAGACGGCGAACGCAGCATCATGCTGCTCACTTCCGGCAATCTGGCCACCTCGCAAGCCGTTGTGAAAATGCTTGAAAACGGCATTTTGCAAGGAGCAGAACCCAACCTGCTCAATGTGCCGACCTTATTCGATGCCGCACAACTGGTGGGCGATTTGGTCAGCAAAGTCGCCCGTACCACCCAAACACGCGCCTATACCCAAGAAGGTTTCGGCAGTAATTTTCTGCTGGGCGGCCAGATTAAAGGGCAGCAAACCGAGCTTTACCATATTTATTCGGAAGGAAACTGCATCAACGCCACCGAAGACACACCCTATCTGCAAATCGGCGAAGCCAAATACGGCAAACCCATACTCGACCGCTCGCTCAACTACCGAAGTAGCCTCGAAGACGCCGTGCGCGCGGTGCTGGTGTCGTTCGATTCCACCATCCGTTCCAACCTTTCGGTGGGTTTTCCCATCGATCTGATTGTTTACCGCAACGACACCTACACCATGCCCGCAGGCATCCGCGTTACGGAAAACGAACCCTATATGAACAACATCCGCAACCAATGGTCGGCCGGCCTGAAAGCCATTTTGCAGCAGTTTGAAGAACCGCCTGCCGACTATTTCTGCTGATATTGCGGCAAAGGCAAAAGGCCGTCTGAAACGCAAGTTTTCAGACGGCCTTTCACTTCTAACGGATAACGCAGTTATAATATAACCTATCCCCTTAAGATTAAGGCCGTCTGAAAGCCGCTTATGACCACGAAACAGAAAATCCTTGCCCAAGCCAAGCACGACGGCGTGCAGGTAACCGCATTGCGCGAACAGGTGCTGGATATTATTTTGCAGCAAACCGGTGTGATTAAAGCCTATAACGTGCTTTCGCAAATGCAGCAGCAGAGCGAAAGTGTGGTCGCCCCGCCCACCGCCTACCGTGCCTTGGATTTCTGGGCGGAGCAGGGCGTTTTGCACAAAGTGGCGGCGGTAAACGGTTATGTGCTGTGCAGCCACGCACAGCATGATTGCAGCGACCATTGCCACGGGCACGGCGAAGCCGCGCACCACAGCGCCTTTATTTTGGTGTGCACCGAGTGCGGCGCAGTCGACGAACAAACCCTCAGCCAAGAATGGGCGGCTTTGCGGGCAGGCGTGGCCGCCAGCGGCTTTGCATTAAAAGAAGAACACGTTGTTTTAACAGGAACCTGCAAAAAATGTCAGTAAACAAAACCAAAGTGCACCTGATTTCGGGCTTTCTGGGCACCGGCAAAACCACCGCCCTCAAAAGCCTGATGGAACAAAAAGACCCTAACGAAAAATGGGTGATTATCGTGAAC
>JBHALY010000092.1:0-3876 GCA_041827905.1 Neisseria dentiae | reverse complement strand
TCAATCAGTTTTTTTAATTTGCGTAAATCCATTTTCAATATTTCCTATTAACAAGGTTTTGTGTGGAAACAAAATTATATTCTAGTTGATGAGTACTTCTTTTTTTGTTGCACTTGGATTGTAAATTCAGCAACTAAAAGGGAAATATGGAAAATGAATCACTATAATTTTTTGAAACAGTCTGTTTTAAATTTTCGCGACCAATTCAGATATAAAGATACTTTAGTAAAAATTATCTAAATGGATATATGTCAGAATAATGTTATGATTATATAATATTTTTTTATGCTCGGACAGTATGACGGAAAAGATATAAAACAGGTTTTGCAAAGCTTTCGGGTGTTTCAGCTAGCGTTTGTCGTCATCATCGCGGTCATCGTCCCGATTATCGTTGCTGCGGTTGTTATCGTCGTCATCGCGGCCGTTATCCCGATTATCTCCGTTCCCATCGTCATCACGGTTGTCGTTGTTGCGATTCTCATCTCCATCATCGCGCTCGTCGCTTTGCTCATACTGCGAGCCGTTGTCGCGGTCGGTTTCGTTATCGCCGCCGCAGGCGCCGAGGCTGAATAGGGCGGCAAGGCAGAACAGCCAGAGTTTTTTGCTTAGGGTCATTTCGTTTCCTTTGCGTTTGTTGAAGGCAAGTTTTAGCTGTGATAAAGGCGGTTTGGAAAAGTTCATTTTCCGTGGTTTGCTATCGGGCAGCAGTCTGAGACCTTTGCAAACAAGCCAATTCAAACCTGAAAACGTTTGTATCTCGTCATTTCCGCGCTGGCGGGAATCCAGCCTTAAAACCATAAATTGTTTTATTTAAATAGCTTATGAAAAACTGACTGGATTCCCGCCTGCGCGGGAATGACGATAATCGGATGTTTCAGAAGGCTCAAACGAATTTACAAAGGCCTCGGTCTGTCTGAACAGGTTGGCGGCAGATGTGGCTTGGGCGTTTTTTATAAAAGCAACCCTGCTCATGGTTTGTGTTTTATAATTCAGGCCGTCTGAAAACAAGCGAAGCGCAGTTTCTGCGATGTTCTAAAAGGTTTCAGACGGCCTGAGTCTTTTAAATTGATTTTATTTGATAACGTTTATGTCTTATACCATTACCCTTGCTCCCGATAATGCCGCTTTTACCGCAGAAGCGGGGGAGCCCATTCTCAATGCCGCCAAGCGGCAGGGTTTGAATCTGCCGCATTCGTGCCAAAGCGGTATCTGCGGACAGTGCAAAGCCGAGCTTGCCGGCGGCGAAGTGGCGCAGGGCGCGCATGCGGAGTTGGCGTTGAGTGCCGAAGAGGCGGCGCAGGGCAAGATTTTGATGTGTTGCGCGGTGCCGCAAAGCGATATTGTGCTGAAAGTGCCGGGCTATAACGGTGCGGCCATGCCGCCGGTTAAAACTTTCCCTGCGCGTGTGGCGTCGGTGGTTTACGGGCACGATGTGGCGGTACTGACGCTGGCGCTGCCCAAAGCGCCGCCGTTTGCGTTTTTGGCGGGGCAGTATATCGATATTTTGCTGAAAAACGGCCAAGTACGCAGTTATTCGATTGCCAACAGCCCGGCGCAGTCCGAAACTTTGGAACTGCATATCCGTAAGCGCGAGGGCGGTTTGTTTTCGGAGATGCTGTTCGGGGAGGATGCGTTGGTTAAGGAAAAGGCGATTTTGCGCGTGCGCGGCCCGCTGGGTACGT
The DNA here is from genome assembly GCA_041827905.1 of Neisseria dentiae. Lineage (GTDB taxonomy): Bacteria > Pseudomonadota > Gammaproteobacteria > Burkholderiales > Neisseriaceae > Neisseria > Neisseria dentiae_B. The sequence goes on along the minus strand of JBHALY010000092.1, from coordinate 2,194 downwards.
TTACGCTGCAAGAGGGCGGTAAACCGGCGATTCTGATGGCCACGGGCACGGGTTTTGCGCCTATCCGCAGCATTTTGCAGCAGATGGCGGAAAACGGCGACACGCGCGCAGTGCATCTTTATTGGGGCGCGCGGCACGAGGCCGATTTATACCGTTTGCAGGAAGCGGCGGATTTGGTTGCGCAGCTGCCCAACGCCCGCTTTACGCCGGTGCTTTCCCGCGCTGATGCGGGCTGGCAGGGGGCAAGGGGGTATATCCAAGCCCATGTTGCGGCCGATTATCCCGACTTGTCGGGTTATGAGGTGTATGCCTGCGGTTCGTTGGCTATGATCGAGGGGGCGCGGCAACAGCTTGTGGCGCAATGCAGCCTGCCTGCCGGCGCGTTTTTTTCGGACGCGTTTTCACCTGCGGTTTAACGGCTTCTGTTTTTGATATAGGTTATTTATTGTTTAATAAAATATCGGCAAACCGCTTGGGGCCGGCAAATTTTGGTAGAATGCGGCGTTTTATTTTCAAATGTTTCTTTAGCGGCGGCAGAGGCCGTCTGAAAACAGTTATTTAGGAGCGTAGTATGTCAGACAAACTGATTTTGGTATTGAACTGCGGCAGTTCTTCTTTGAAAGGCGCGGTATTGGATAACGACAGCGGCGAGGTTTTGCTGAGCTGCCTGGCCGAAAAACTGAACCTGCCCGATGCGTATATCACGTTTAAGTCTAACGGCGAAAAGCGCAAAGTGGATTTAACCCGCCACCCCGACCACACCGGTGCGGTGGAAGCGCTGATGGAAGAATTGAAAGCCCACGGCCTCGACAGCCGCATCGCCGCGGTCGGCCACCGTGTGGTCAGCGGCGGCGAGCTTTACAGCGAATCTATCGTGATTACGCCCGAAGTGGTGGACGGCATTGAAAAATGTATTCCGCTGGCTCCGCTGCACAACCCTGCCAACTTGCTGGGTATCCGCGCTGCGCAAAGCATCTTCAAAGGCCTGCCGAATGTGGCCGTGTTCGACACCGCTTTCCACCAAAGCATTCCCGAACATGCCTACACTTATGCCGTGCCGCGCGAGTTTTACCGCAAATACGGCCTGCGCCGCTATGGTTTCCACGGCACCAGCTACCGCTTTGTGGCCGACGAAACCGCCCGTTTCCTGGGTAAAGACAAAAACAGCCTGCGCATGGTGATTGCCCACTTGGGCAACGGTGCGTCGATTGCCGCCGTTGCCAACGGCGAATGCCAAGACACCAGCATGGGCTTAACCCCGCTGGAGGGTTTGGTAATGGGCACCCGCAGCGGCGACGTTGACCCGAGCGTGTTCTCGTTTTTGGCCGAAAACGCCAATATGAGCATCACGCAGATTACCGATATGTTGAACAAAAAATCGGGCCTGCTGGGCATTTCGGAATTGTCTAACGACTGCCGTACCATCGAAGAAGAAGCGGGCAAAGGCCACGAAGGCGCGAAACTGGCGCTGGAAGTGTTTGCCTACCGCTTGGCCAAATACGTTGCCTCTATGGCGGTTGCCGCCGGCGGTTTGGACGCTTTGGTGTTTACCGGCGGCATTGGCGAAAACTCCAATCTGGTCCGCAGCAAAGTGTTGGGCTATTTGGGCTTCTTGGGTTTGACCGAAGACAAACAGGCCAACGAAAATGCCCGCTTCGGCAATGCCGGCGTGATTACCGCTGCCGGCAGCAAAGCGCTGGCGGTGGTGATTCCCACCAACGAAGAGTTGATGATCGCCCACGACACTGCCCGTTTGAGCGGCCTGTAATAAATACCCGGCGGCATCCGTCGGTAACAGAAAACCCTGCGTTAAGCAGGGTTTTTTTATTATGTTGTGTTGCGTAAACCTGAATCCGGCCATCAATAAACGGCTGGAGACCTTTGCAAAAAAACAATTCAAATTTGAAAACATTTGTGTCTCGTCATTCCCGCGCAGGCGGGAATCCAGTCGTTTTTTCGTAAGTTATTGAAATAAAATACTTGATAGCTTTAAGGCTGGATTCCCGCCTGCGCGGGAATGACGATAATTGGATGTTTCAGACGGCCTCAGGGAATTTTGCAAAGGTCTCGGCTTGAGACCTTTGCAAAATTCAAATTACCACCTAAAAAACCTGATTCCCGTCATTCCCGCGTAGGCGGGAATCCAGGTGCTTGGTATACAAGTGTTTGTTTAATCAATACTTCAATGTTTACC
>JBHALY010000091.1:0-3700 GCA_041827905.1 Neisseria dentiae | reverse complement strand
CGGTAGCCTTTGGCTAACGCTAATACTTTTTTGTGACGGGCACGTGCGGTTACACCGCGTTTTACGCGTGGCATATTCTATACTCCTTAAGCGTAGGGTAACATTTTGGCAACAGAAGCCAAGTCGCGATCGTTCACCATAGAGGTGCCGCGCAGTTGGCGTTTGTTTTTGGTGGTTTTCTTGGTCAGAATGTGGCGTTTGAACGCATGAGCGCGCTTCACGCCGCCGTTACCCAGTACTTTAAAGCGTTTTTTGGCGCCCGACTTGGTTTTCATTTTAGGCATGGGATACTCCATATCATTTATTAGATAAGGCATAAGGGGCTTTAAAACACGGTTTTAAACACTTGAAACCCTGATGCCACGGTTTTTGCCGCTGAGTGTGAACCTGCTTCGCACGGCAGCTCGAAGCAAGCCTGAAATTATAGCTTTATTTCTTTTTGGGTGCAATCATCATTACCATCTGGCGGCCTTCCATTTTCGGGAACTGCTCGACGGTGCCCACTTCGGCCAATTCTTCTTTCACGCGCTCCAAAAGCTGCGCGCCCAGCTGTTGGTGTGCCATTTCGCGGCCGCGGAAGCGCAAGGTTACTTTCACTTTGTCGCCGTCGGCCAAAAAGCGGTTGATGTTGCGCATTTTGATTTGGTAATCGCCTTCGTCGGTGCCGGGGCGGAATTTGATTTCCTTAATCTGCACCTGTTTCTGGTTTTTCTTGGCTTCGTCGCGCTTTTTGGCTTGTTGGTATTTGTATTTACCGTAGTCCATCAGCTTGCACACGGGCGGTTTGGCGGTGGGGGAGATTTCCACCAAATCTACCTCTTGCTCTTCTGCCATGGCCAGAGCTTCTTTGAGTGATACCACACCGAGCTGTTCGCCGGTTCCACTGAGTAGGCGCACTTCTTTGGCGGTGATTTCGCCGTTGATTCGTGCTTCGCGTTCTTGTGCGATGATGATGTCTCCTATAAGGGTTTTTCGGTGATGCGTTGTTAGGCTGCAAGCGGGCGCATCGCGATATTTTATAGCGAAAAACTTTATTTCTGCACGGCGTTGCTGCGCCTTGCTGTACTACTTGTACTGTCTGCGGCTTGCTGCCTTGTGGCAGAAATAAGTTTTTCCGCTATGGTATTGTAAACGGTTTTCAGACGGCCTGTTTGATTTAGATTATTGAAAAACGTTTCAAAGGCCGTCTGAAAAATCTGTTTTAAAACTCTGCTTTCAGTTCTTCTTGCAGGCGTTGGATAAATTCTTCCACTTTCATGCTGCCCAAGTCTTCGGCTTTGCGGCGCACGGCCACTTGGCCGTTTTCTTTTTCGTTTTCGCCCACTACGATTTGGTAGGGATAGCGGTATTGGCTGTTGTCGCGGATTTTGTAGCCGATTTTTTCGTTGCGCAGGTCAAGCTCGGCGCGGAAGCCGGCGGCTTTCAGTTTCTCCACCACTTCACGGCAGTAGTCGGCCTGTTTTTCGGTGATGTTCATCACCACCATTTGCACGGGGGCGAGCCACAAGGGGAAGGAGCCGGCGTGGTTTTCGATGAGGATGCCGATAAAGCGTTCCATCGAGCCTAAAATGGCGCGGTGCAGCATCACGGGGCGGGCGCGGCCGTTGTCTTCGGTAACGTATTCGGCACCGAGGCGTTCGGGCAGCACGAAATCCAATTGCAGCGTGCCGCACTGCCAAGAGCGGCCAATGGCGTCTTTGATGTGGTATTCGATTTTGGGACCGTAAAACGCGCCTTCTCCCGGCAGCTCTTCCCATTCTACGCCGCAGGCGGTAAGGGCTTGGCGCAGGCCGTCTTCGGCTTTGTCCCAGATTTCGTCGCTGCCGGCACGTTTTTCAGGGCGAAGCGACAGTTTCACTGATACGTCGTTAAAGCCGAATTGGCGGTAGATGCGCATCAGTAATTCATTGAAAGCGCGTGATTCATCGACAATCTGGTCTTCGGTGCAGAAAATATGGGCATCATCCTGCACGAAGCCGCGCACGCGCATCAGGCCGTGCAGGGCGCCGGAGGGTTCGTTGCGGTGGCAGGAGCCGAATTCGGCCAGGCGCATGGGCAGGTCGCGGTAGGAGCGCAGGCCGTGGTTGAAAATCTGCACATGGCCGGGGCAGTTCATCGGTTTGACCGCATATTCGCGTTTTTCAGACGACGTTAAAAACATATTGTCTTTATAGTTATCCCAGTGGCCGGACTTTTCCCAAAAGGTTTTGTCCATAATCTGCGGCGTTTTCACTTCCTGATAGCCGGCGGCGGCCAGCTCGCGGCGCATATGCTGTTCGATAACCTGCCATAAGGTCCAGCCGCGCGGATGCCAAAACACCATGCCGGGGGCTTCGTCTTGCAGGTGGAACAAATCGAGCTGTTTGCCCAGCTTGCGGTGGTCGCGCTTTTCGGCCTCTTCCATGCGGGTGATGTAGGCTTTCAAATCTTCTTTGCTCGCCCATGCGGTGCCGTAGATGCGTTGCAGCATTTCGTTGTTGCTGTCGCCGCGCCAGTAGGCGCCGGCCAGTTTGGTGAGTTTGAAGTTTTTGAGGAAGCGGGTGTTGGGCACGTGCGGGCCGCGGCACATGTCCACATATTCCTGATGGTGGTAGAGGCCCATGGCTTCGACTTCGGGCATGTCTTCAATCAGGCGCAGTTTGTATTCTTCGCCGCGCTCGGCGAAGGTTTTGATGGTTTCGGCACGCGGGGTCATCACTTTGATAACGTCGTAATCCTGGTTAATCAGCTCTTTCATGCGCGCTTCGATGGCGGCCACATCTTCGGGCGTGAACGGCTTTTCGGTGGCGATGTCGTAATAAAAGCCGTCTTCAATCACGGGGCCGATCACCATTTTGGCGTCGGGGTAAAGTTGTTTGACCGCATGGCCGACCAAGTGGGCGCAAGAGTGGCGGATGATTTCCACGCCTTCGGGGTCTTTGGGGGTGATGATTTGCACGGCGGCATCTTCGTTAATCGGGTCGCCGGCATCGCGCAACACGCCGTTTACCTTGCCGGCCACGGTAGCCTTGGCCAAGCCCGAACCGATGGACGCGGCAATCTGCGCCACAGTAACGGGGGCTTCGTATTGACGGACGGAGCCGTCGGGCAAGGTAATATTAATCATCAAAAACACTCCAAAACCGGCAAGCCTTTTCAGACGGCCTGCCGCATAGAAAACAGATGTAAAGAAACAACAAAAGCGGCCCGGGGCGTGCTTTTGTTGTCGGCAATTTTGGTAGGTATGATTGGATTCGAACCAACGACCCCCACCATGTCAAGGTGGTGCTCTAACCAACTGAGCTACATACCTGAAAATCGAATTTCGCGAAGCTGTGAATTATATGGGGCTTTGCACGCTTTTACAAGTTTGCGCCCGTTTGCGCGGGGCGCAGAGGCCGTCTGAAAACCACACCGCAACTGCGCAAGAATCGGGCTGCGGTTTGTGCCGCAGCCGCTACAATAACAACCGTAAGCCGCACACGCACAGGAGGATAACATCATGAAAAACGCCGACACCCTGCAATTTGCCCGCATCGCCGCGGTCATCGAATATCTTTACGACCATTTCCGCGAACAGCCCGCATTGGAAGAGGTGGCCGCGCACGTTCATGTCAGCCCGGCGCATTTGCAGCGTCAGTTTCAAAATTGGGCGGGCGTAAGCCCTAAAAAAATGCTGCAATACATCAGCATCGAAAATGCCAAGCGCGTGCTGCAACGG
>JBHALY010000090.1:0-10438 GCA_041827905.1 Neisseria dentiae | reverse complement strand
CTCCGAATGGGGTATTTCCGCCCACTATATCGACGATTCCATCGACACCGGCGACTTAATCGAAGTGGTGCGCTTTCCCATGAACCCCGACACCGCCACCGCGCAATCGCTGGAACGCGAATCGATGCAAGTGCTCGACGGTTTTGCCAAACGCCTGATTATGCAGGCGGTGGCGAGCGAAACCAAGCTGCCCACCTTCCCGAATATCGGCGGCGAATACACCAGCCGCGCCGAAATGGAAGCCATGAAAGAAGTCCGCCCCGGCGACGATGTAGGCAGAAAAATCCGCGCGTTTTGGTTCCCCCCCTACGACGGCGCTTACGTCGAAATCGACGGCCAGAAATACACGTTAGTCGACCGCCGCATTTTGGAAGAAGTCGCCCCCAAAGATTCCACAAGCCTTTTTGCAGGATCAGCCGATGCTTAACACTTCTATCGCCCCGTGGCCCAGCTTCACCCAAGAAGAGGCCGATGCCGTTTCGCGCGTTTTACTGTCCAACAAAGTGAACTACTGGACAGGCACCGAATGCCGCGAGTTTGAAAAAGAATTTGCCGCTTGGAGCGGCACCGAATACGCCATTGCCTTGGGCAACGGCACGCTGGCGCTCGACGTTGCCCTCAAAGCGATGGGCATCGGCGCGGGCGACGACGTGATTGTTACCTCGCGCACCTTTCTCGCTTCGGCTTCCGCCATCGTTACCGCCGGCGCCAACCCCGTGTTCGCCGATGTGGATTTAAACAGCCAGAATATTTCTGCCGAAACCATTCAGGCGGCCTTAACGCCGAACACCAAAGCCATCATCGTGGTGCACTTGGCCGGTATGCCCGCCGAAATGGACGGCATCATGGCGCTGGCCGAAAAGCACAAACTGTGGGTTATCGAAGACTGCGCACAGGCGCACGGCGCCAAATACAAGGGCAAGCCCGTAGGCTCCATCGGCCATGTCGGCGCGTGGTCGTTCTGCCAAGACAAAATCATGACCACCGGCGGCGAAGGCGGCATGGTTACCACCAACGATAAAGATTTGTGGTCGAAAATGTGGTCGTATAAAGACCACGGCAAAAGCTACGATGCGGTGTACAACCGCCAACACCCGCCCGGCTTCCGCTGGTTGCACGAGAGCTTCGGCACCAACTGGCGCATGATGGAGATGCAGGCGGTTATCGGCCGCATCCAACTCAAGCGCATGAGCGATTGGACGGCCAAACGCCAAGCCAACGCCGCGCAGCTCGAAGCGGTGCTGAAGCCTTTTGCCAGCATCCGTTTGGTAAACGTGCCCGACTATATCGAACACGCGCAATATAAGTTTTATGCGTTTGTGAAACCGGAAAACCTGAAAGCGGGCTGGAGCCGCGACCGCATCGTCGAAACCCTGGCCGAACGCAAAGTGCCCTGCTATCAGGGCAGCTGCTCTGAGGTGTATTTGGAAAAAGCCTTCGACAACACGCCGTGGCGGCCGAAAGAGCGGCTGAAAAACGCCGTCGAACTGGGCGACATCAGCCTGATGTTTTTGGTGCACCCGACCATCACGCCCGAAGAAATGGCGTTTTGCTGCAAAAACATACAAGAAGTGCTCGCAGAAGCAACCGCATAAAGTTTTCAGACGGCCCCGGCCTGCTGAAGGCCGTCTGAAAAAACACTGTTATCCCGATCGAGAATACGCTTTTCCAAAACAATAACAACCGGATAATAAAACGATGAACTTGGAAACCTTACTTGCATTGCCCCGCAATGTGAAAAAAACCTTTTTCGTTATCCACGATACCCTGGTGATTTTTGTGGCTTTTTGGTTTGCCCAAAGCCTGAAAGCCAACTATTTCAACGAATGGGGCAGCTTTGCCAACTGGCTGGCGTTCGCCTCCACCGCCGTGCTGACCATCTTGCTGTTTGTGCGGCTGGGCCTCTACCGCGCCGTTACCCGCTATGTGAGCACCCGCATCCTCAGCACCGCCGTGCTAGGCTGCGTGGCCTCGGCGTTTATTTTCCTATTCAGCGTGTTGCTGTTCGAACAGCGGCTGCGGCTGGCTCTGCCGGTGGTGTATTTCCTGATGCTGGTGGTGCTGGTAACCAGCTCGCGCATCATTTTGAAAGCCGTTCTCACCGACCGCAGCCACCGCAAACAAATGGCGCCAGTGATTATCTACGGTGCCGGGCAGTCGGGCCGCCAGCTGCTCGAAGCCATCAAGCAGGTAAACGAATACAACGCCGTGGCGTTTGTGGACGACAACCACGCTATCCAGCGCACCACTATTTACGACCTGCCCGTTCACAGGCCGTCTGAAATCGAAGACTTAATCAAACGCTACGGCGTGGAAAAAATCCTGCTGGCGATTCCCAGCGCCTCGCAGGAACAGCGCAAACTGATTATCGAGCGCCTCAAAGCCCTGCCGTGCGAAGTGCTGGCGATTCCCGGCATGAAGGATTTGGTCGACGGCAAAATCAGCATCAGTTCGCTGAAAAAAGTGTCGGTGGTGGACTTGCTCGGCCGCGACCCCGTCGCCCCGCGCCCCGAGCTGATGAGCGCCGACATTTCCGGCAAAGTGGTGCTGGTAACCGGCGCGGGCGGTTCCATCGGCTCCGAGCTGTGCCGCCAGATTATCCGCTACCGCCCCGCCAAGCTGCTGCTGTTTGAATTATCGGAATTTTCGCTTTACAGCATCGACAAAGAACTGAACGAATTTCAGGCGGCCTCGGGCATGAATATCGAAGTGGTGCCGCTGCTCGGCTCGGTGCAGCACCGCAACCGCCTCTTCAGCATCATGAAGGCCTACGGCGTGCAAACCGTGTATCACGCCGCCGCCTACAAACACGTGCCGATGGTCGAATTCAACACCATCGAAGGCGTGCGCAACAATGTGTACGGCACGCTCTTCTGCGCGCAGGCCGCCGTTGATGCGGGCGTGGAAACCTTTGTTTTGATTTCCACCGACAAAGCCGTGCGCCCAACCAACACCATGGGCGCGAGCAAACGCATGGCCGAACTGTGTTTGCAGGCACTGGCCGCCGAACCCGGCCAGCAAACCCGCTTCTGCATGGTGCGCTTCGGCAACGTGCTCGGCTCTTCCGGCTCGGTGGTGCCCGTGTTTGAAAAACAAATCGCCGCCGGCGGCCCCATCACCCTCACCCACGAAGACATCACCCGCTACTTCATGACCATTCCCGAAGCCGCGCAACTGGTGATTCAGGCGGGCGCAATGGGCAAAGGCGGCGACGTGTTCGTGCTCGACATGGGCGAGTCGGTAAAAATCATCGATCTGGCCAAACAGATGATCCGCCTGAGCGGTTTGGAAGTGAAAGACGAACAAAACCCCGACGGCGACATCGAAATCAAAATCACCGGCCTGCGCCCGGGCGAAAAATTATATGAAGAATTGTTAATCGGCGACGAAGTGCAGAAAACCACTCATCCCCGCATTATGACCGCCAGCGAAGTAATGCTGCCGTGGGAAGCATTATCCGACATACTTAACCGTATGGATTCGGCATGCAAGCAAATGAACCAAATGGCGCTGCGCCAACTCTTATTGGAAGCGCCCACCGGCTTTGCACCTAAAGACGATATCTGCGATTTAGTGTGGTTGCAGAACCGCAAGGCCGTCTGAAACACCATTCTTTTCAGACGGCCTCAACAACCTTTTCATCAATGGAAGATAAAACGTGAATATCCCGAAACTCACCGCCATCAGCTTATCATTGCTCGCTTTCGCAGGCTGTACCGTTATCCCCGGCTCCGGCCTGCCCACCCGCAACAAAACCGTAGTCTATGAGGAAGGCGAAAGCCGGGCCGACACCAACATCAGCAACCGCGTCAGCATCCACCCGATTACCCCCGGCCTGCTCGACCGTATGGAAGAAGCGCCGCGCCGCGCCCTGAGCAACCCCGCGCTCGACCGTCAAAAAGCCGACTACCGCTACCGCATCGGTAGCGGCGATGTGTTGAACATTCTGGTTTGGCACCACCCCGACCTGAACACCCCCAACCCCGTCAGCACCAATCCCGACAGCAAACAGGTGAGCAACGGTGCTTGGGTTGACGAATCCGGCTATCTGGCCTACCCGCTGGCCGGCAAAGTCTACGCGCGCGGCAAAACCCTGCCCGAGCTGCAATCCATACTCACCGGCCGTCTGAAACGCTATATCAAAAACCCACAGGTTTCGGTGAATGTGGCCGAATTCCGCTCGCAGCGCGTTTCTGTATCCGGCGCCGTGGGCAAACCCGGCCAATTCCCCGTCACCAACGTGCCGCTCACCCTGCTTGACGTTATCGACCAGGCCGGCGGCGCCGCCGCCAATGCCGACACCAACAACATCAAATGGACGCAAAACGGCGTAGAGCGCACCATTTCGCTGCAAGACATCCGCCAATACGGCGATTTGTCGCAAAACCTGCTCTTAAGCGGCGGCGACGTTATCTATGTGCCCACCAACGAAAACAGCCGCATCCACGTGATGGGCGAAGTCGGCAAACAAGCCTCCCTGCCGTTGGGCAACTACGGCCTGACCCTCACCCAGGCATTGGGCAACGCAGGCGGCATGAACCAAGTAACCGCCAACGCCTCGGGCGTGTTCGTTATCCGCAATATGCCGACCGACCGCGAAAAACCCATACACGTTTACCAGCTTAACCTGAAAGACGCCTCGGCCTACGCCATGGCCAACCGCTTCAAGCTGCGCGCCAATGATGTGGTATATGTTACCGCCGCACCGGTGGCCCGCTGGAACCGCGTCGTTTCGCAAGTTACCGCGTCGATCAGCAACGTTTACTATATCGACAATATTTTCGGCGGCAACTAACGAATCTTGGCCAGATGTATCAGAAGATTTTAATCGTGTGCATAGGCAATATCTGCCGCTCGCCCACCGCCGAGCGGCTGTTGCAGCAGAAAATGCCCCATCTGCAAGTGTCGTCGGCAGGATTGAGGGCGCTGGCGGGCAAAGATGCCGACCTGCAAGCCATACGCACCGCCCTGCGCCGCGGCGTGGTTATCGCCGGCCACACCGCCCGCCAGTTAACGGCCGCCATGTGCGAAGAAGCCGATTTGATTTTGGTGATGGAACCTTGGCATATCGACGGTGTAGCCGACGTGCTGTCCGCAGCCCGCAGCAAAACCATGTTGTTCGGCCAATGGCTGCCTAAAAAAAGCATACCCGACCCCTACGGGCAAACCGACGAAGTGTTTGAAACGGTTTACCGTCAGATTGACGATGCCGCCGAGCAATGGGCGTTCAAACTGATGGTCCGGCCTTAATGCCGGCCGGCCGAACCCACAACAAAAAATAGAAATGAAAAGGAATTTCCGAACATGGCAAAACAATACCCACAATATCCGCATCCGCCGCAAAGCAGCGGCGGCGAAATCGACGTAGGCCAGCAGCTGCGCAACCTGCTCCACTATAAATACCCGATTGCCATCGCCGTTTTGGCCGGCGGCTTTTTGGGTGCGTTATACAGCCTGGCCGCCACGCCCGTTTACCGCGCCGACGCCATGCTGGAAATCGAAACCAAGCAAAACCAGATTCTGACCGAAATCAGCAACCTGTTCTCGCCCGAAAACAGCAACCTCACGTTTGAAGGCGAACTGGAGCTGGCCCAATCGCGGCTGGTATTGGGCAAAACCGTCGACGACCTTCAGCTCGCCCAAACCGTTACGCCGAAATATTTCCCCATCGTCGGCAGCTTGGTGCACAACCTCAGCAGCGACACCGAGCCGGAGCTGAAAATCCACACCTTCGATGTGGAACCCAATTGGCTGAACGAAGCGTTCGTGCTTACCGCCCAAAACAGCAAGAGCTACACCGTCGAACTGCCCGACGGGCGCACGCTCAACGGCAAAGTCGGCCAGGCGCTGAAACTCAGCCCGCAAACCACGCTCCAGGTCAACCAGATTCTGGCCGACGACGGCCAGCGCTTTACGCTGGTGAAACATTCCAAACTCAGCGCGATTGAAAACCTCAAGCAAAACCTGACCGTGTCGAGCAAAGGCAAAACCAGCCCGATTATCAACTTGGCCTACAAAGGCACCGAGCCGGACAAAATTACCAAGATTCTGAACAGCATCGCCGATAACTATGTGAACCAAAACATCAACCGCGACGTTCAGGTGGCCGCCAGCGGTTTGGCCTTTATCAGCGACGAGCTGCCGCGCCTGAAAACCACCTTGCAGGAAGCCGAAAACAGGCTGAACGAATACCGCAAAAAAAGCGGCTCGCTCGATATTCCCGTCGAATCGAAAGGCGCGCTCGAGAGTTTGGTAAACATTGAAACCCAGATTACCAATCTGCGCACCGAAGAAGCCGGGCTGGCCGAACTCTACACCCAAGAGCACCCCACCTATAAGGCCGTGCTCGACAAACTGGCCGTGCTCGAAAAAGCCAAAAGCAGAATCAACCAGCAAATCGCCGAGCTGCCCAACACCCAACAGGAAGTTATCCGCCTGACCCGTGATGTGGAAACCAACCAAACCACCTACACCCAACTGTTGGCCAAACAGCAGGAACTCAACATCATGAAGGCCAGCACTCAAGGTAACGTGTGGATTGTCGACTACGCCGACGTGCCCGAAAAACCCGTCGCCCCGCGCAAAGCCGTGATTACCCTCTTGGCCGCCATGACCGCAGGCGTATTGACCGCGGGCTGGTTCCTGCTGCGTTCCGCCCTGCGCCACGGCATCACCAAGCCCGAAGAAATCGAAGCGATGGGCATGGATGTTGCCGCGATTATTCCGCTTTCCAAAGCGCAGAGTAAGCGCGACACCCTGCGCAGCAAGCTCAAATCGTTTTCAGGCAACCGCGCCAACTACCTGTTGGGCGTGGAAGCGCCCACCGACGCCGCAGTGGAAGCCCTGCGCGCCCTGCGCACCAACATCTATTTCTCGATGATAGATGCCAAAAACAATATCCTGATGATTACCGGCACTTCGCCCAACGTAGGCAAATCGTTCGTGGCCGCCAACCTGGCCACCGTGATGGCACAATCGGGCAAGAAAGTGCTGCTGATTGATGCCGATATGCGCAAAGGCTATCTCGACGAACTGTTTTCCATCTGCCCCGAAAAAGGCTTGTCCGACATTCTCGAAGGCAGGCTTTCCCCCGGCCAGGCCGTTCAGGAAACCGAGATTCCCAATCTGAGCTTCATCGGCCACGGCCCCCTGCCAGAAAACCCGTCGGAACTGCTGCTCGACGGCCGCCTCGCCACACTGCTGAGCCGTGCCCGCCAGCGTTATGATTATGTGGTGATCGACACCCCGCCGGTGCTGTCGGTAACCGATGCCAACATCGTCGGCCAACAGGCTGGCACCACGCTCTTAGTAGCGCGCTACAACGCCACCTCCGCCCGCGAACTCGATATCAGCGCCAACCGCTTGGCTCAAAGCAACATCAAAGTCAGCGGCGTGATACTCAACGGCATGCGCAGCGAAGGCCGCAGCGGTTACGGCTATTACGCCGCCTATACGCACAAGGCCGATAAAAAATAACCCGCAAACATCAAGGCCGTCTGAAAAAAACATTTCAGACGGCCTTATCGTGCGGATTAATCTCAAAATTTAATGGTGTCCTTTTGCCTCGCCCACCAATTGATACACCGCACCGCAATACGGGCACTCTATGGTGCTGTTTGACTGAATGGGCAGAAACACGCGCGGGTGGCCGTTCCACGTTTCGTTTTGCGGGCCGGAACAATGCAGCGGCAAATCATGCGGGGTGATTGTGATCGTGATGGCAGCGTTTTGGTCGGTCATGTTTTTTCCTTTGCAAAAAACCGTTTAATATTCCCAACGGCAGATATTACGACAAGGCCGCAGCGTTGAAAAGTGCCGCGGGCGGCGGGCGGGCGTATTCTATAGTGAATCCACACTTCTGTACGGGGCAGCAAGGCGCAGCAACGCCGTAGCGAAAGTTAAGCTAATCCGCTATACAACAGAAAAATTTATTTCTGCCGCAGCTCCACAACACCGGTGCCAACTAAAGTTTTTTCGCTATAAACAAAGCAAATCGTTTAAACTTCGGGTTTCCGTGCCTTTCAGACGGCCCGACCCCTTGCAATACGGAGCATGAGATGAAAATCTTCTACACCATCATCAAAATCATCATCTTATTGATATTCTTAATTCTCGCCGTCAGCAACACGCAAAACGTGCAGTTTTTCTATCTGCCCGCGCAAAGCGTAGACGTGCCGCTGATTGTGGTATTGTTCGGTGCCTTCGTTATCGGCTCGGTGTTCGGCATTTTCGCACTCTTTGGCCGCCTGCTCGCACTGCGCAGCGAAAACAACCGCCTGCGCGCCGAAGTGAAAAAATCCGCCCGCACCACCGCCGCCGATTTGGCCGTGCCGCAGCCGCAAAACCCCGCTCCCGCCCCGCTCGAACGCAAGGAATAAACCCGCATGGAAAACGAAATCTGGATACTGCTGCTGCCGATTATCCTGCTGCCGGTTTTCTTCGCCATGGGCTGGTTCGCCGCACGCGTCGATATGAAAACCGTGCTCAAACAGGCCAAAACCGTGCCCGGCGGCTTTTATAAAAGCCTCGATGCCCTCGTTGACCGCAACAGCGGCAAAGCCGCGCGCGAACTGGCCGAAGTGATCGACCAGCAGCCGCAGTCTTACGACTTGAATCTCACGCTGGGCAAACTCTACCGCCAGCGCGGCGAAAACGACAAAGCCATCAATATGCACCAAGCCCTGCTCGATTCGCCCGACACCGTGGGCGACAAACGCGAGCGCGTGCTGTTCGAGCTGGGGCTGAACTACCAAAGTGCCGGCCTGGTCGACCGCGCCGAGCAGATTTTCACCGGCCTGCAAAACGGCAACATGGCCAAAGAAGCCCGCCAAGTGCTGCTGAGCATCTACCAGCAAGACCGCGACTGGGAAAAAGCCATCGAAACGGCACAACTGTTAAGCCACGACGAACAAACCTACCAATTCGAAATCGCCCAATTCTATTGCGAGCTGGCGCAGGCCGCGCTGTTCCAGTCCGATTTCGATACCGCCCGCCGCCATGTGCACAACGCCTTGAACGCCAACAAAAAATGCACCCGTGCCAACATGATTTTGGGCGACATCGAGCAAAAGCAAGGTCACTACGCCGCCGCCGTCGAAGCCTACACCGCCATCGAAAAACAAAACCACGCCTACCTAAGCATGGTCGGCGAACGGCTCTACGACGCCTACGACGCGCAGGGCAAACCGCAGGAAGGCTTGAGCGTGCTCATCGGCTATATGCAAACCTTCCCGCAACTCGACCTGATCAACGTGATTTACGACAAATCGCTGCTGCTCAACGGCGAAGCCGCCGCCAACCAAACCGCCGTGGATCTGGTGCGCAAAAAACCCGACCTCAGCGGCGTTTACCGCCTGCTCGGCCTACAACTGAGCGGCCTGCATCCCGAATGGAAAGCCGATGCCGACATGATGCGCGCCATCGTCGGCCGCCAGCTGCAAAAAGCCGTGATGTACCGCTGCCGCAACTGCCATTTCAAATCTCAGGTATTTTTCTGGCACTGCCCCGCGTGCAACAAATGGGAAACCTTCACCCCCAACCGCATCGAAGTATAAATTTTCAGACGGCCTGACCAGCAAATCAGGCCGTCTGAAAAACTTTTAAACCGCCCCAGTTTCCAATTCCACCGGAACACACCGCCATGACCGTCAATCCCGCCGATTTCGACCCGCAAGATGCCGCCGCATTCCTCTACACCCTCGCCGCCGCCTACCTCGAACACAGCGAAGCGCACGGCATCGAAACGCTCAACGACGAACAACACACCCTGCTGGCCTATTGCTATCTCGACAGCCAAGTGCAGGAAGGCGGCTTCGTACAACTGATTGCCGCCGGTTACGGCGAATACATTTTCATGAACCCGCTCGCCGACAGCCTGCGCCGCTGGCGCATCAAACCCACCCCGAAAATCATCGAGCAGGCCAAAGCCCTCTATGCGCAGCACGGCAGCGCCATCGAACAGCTCGCCGAAGAAGACACCCCGCCCGACGCCATCCGCACCCGTTTCGATATGTTTGAAGAGTTGGACGGCGCCTACTACGATGCCGCCGACGAAGACATCGCCGCCGCCGCAGAATATGTGCGCGCCAATTGGCAGAAATTCGCACCGCCGACGCAATAAACCGGCACAGTTTGAGCATACTTTTGCCACACTCGGGCTTGGCCCGAGCATAACGGAGTAAGTGGATTCACTATATTTGTACTGTCTTCAGCTTGCTGCCTTGTGCCGAAGTGTGGATTCACTATATTCCCTATGCCGGTATGGGTTTTGCTAAAGATTCAGGCCGTCTGAAAATATTGAACTGCACCCCAAAAGTTGGACACCCCCTCCAACTTTAAAAGGTGCAGTTTTCTTATGTCCAAATATACGCTAGATTTCAAATACCGAGCCGTACTCCATTACCACCAAGTGCACAGCCAACAGCGCACCGCAGACCAT
>JBHALY010000089.1:0-6340 GCA_041827905.1 Neisseria dentiae | reverse complement strand
TCGTCGCCTTTGGGCGTGCGCATGGTTTTGGCCACCCGCACCGCAGGCGCGTGCATACGGGTGTGGTCTACTTTGAAACTGTCGAGCAGCGGCATAATCGTTCCTTTGCAAAATTGTGGCAAAGCCGAATCATAGCATTTTCGGCAACAGGCCGTCTGAAAACAAGCGCAGCGAAGTTTCTGCGAAGCTAAAACAAGCGCAGCGAAGTTTCAGACGGCCTGTTTATCAATCATTTCGGTATAAATGTAAAAATCTAAAACTAATAAAAACTATTCTCAATATCTATGTTAAACTTAATAACACTAATTTATTACAGTTTGCACATCTTGCCGGAAACTTTCGCAAAAAAGAAGGAAGAAGCCCATGCACCGCACGCTTAAGAAACCTCTCAAAACCCCATTGTTTGCCGCGGCCGCCCTGCCTTTGTCGCTGGCGGCCGCATTCGCCCAAGCAAAAGGGCAGCAGGCCGCCCAAACGGCCGAGCTTGACACCGTGTATGTTACCGCCGAGCGCAAAGTGCAGCAGCAGCTCGGCGTTTCAAAAATTTCGGCGGACGACATCGCCAAACGCCCCGTTGCCAATGATATTTCCGAGCTGGTGCGCACCATGCCCGGGGTTAACCTTACCGGTAACACCGCCACCGGCCAGCGCGGCAACAAGCGTCAAATCGACATCCGCGACATGGGCCCCGAAAACACGTTGATTTTAATCGACGGCAAACCCGTTACCTCACGCAATGCCGAACGCATCAGCATGCGCGGTGAGCGCAACACGCGCGGTGATTCCAATTGGGTGCCGCCCGAGGCCATCGAATCGATTACCGTGTTGCGCGGCCCGGCGGCGGCGCGTTACGGCTCCGGCGCGATGGGCGGCGTGGTCAACATTACCACCAAACGCATCACCAACGAATTCGAAGGCTCGGTGAACTACTACACCAACCAGCCGCAAGACAGCAAAGAGGGCGCCACCAACCGTGCGGGCTTTTATCTGAGCGGGCCGGTTGTGAAAGACAAACTATCGTTCCGCCTGTATGGCAGCGCCAATAAAACCGATGCCGATTCCGCCGACATCAACGCCGCGGCAGGCAATGCCGATGCCGCAGGGGTGGAAGGCGTGCGCAACCGCGACATCGCCGGCCGCCTGCATTGGCGCATCGACCCGGCCAACAGCCTGACCTTCGACGCCGGTTACAGCCGCCAAGGCAACATCTATAACGGCGACACCCAAAACAGCAACGGCACCGGCATCACCTCCGATCTGCTGGCCAGAGGCGTGGAAGAAACCGCCCGCCTGTACCGCCAGAATTACAGCCTCACCCACACCGGCTCGTATGGGGCATTCGACACCAAAAGCTACCTGAGCTACGACCGCACCCTCAACAGCCGCTTCCCCGACAATATGGCAGGCGGCCCGGAAGGCAGTTATAACGACGATTATTTCGTCAACAGCAAACTGGCCAACCTGCGTTTCAACAGCGAAGCCTATATCCCGTTTGAAGCGGCGGGCAGCCATGTGGCCACCGTGGGCGCGGAAATCGTCCGCAGCAGCCTCTCCGATCCCTACACCATCAGCTATCAGGGCGGTTTCGGTGCCGTGGCCGGCCGCGACAGCACCGCTTCGCGCGCCACCCAAACCGAATGGGCGGTATATGGCGAAGACAACTGGACGGTGCGCCCCGGCACCACGCTGATTCCGTCGCTGCGTTTCGACCACAACAGCAAATCGGGCGGCAATGTGAGCGGCGGCCTCAACTTCTCGCAGGCCGTCGGTGAAAACTGGCTGGTAAAAGGCGGTATCGCCCGCGCCTATAAAGCGCCGAACCTCTATCAGAGCAATCCCAATTTCCTACTCGCCTCGCGCGGCAACGGCTGCCCCATCGGCACTACCGGCAGCTGCTATTTCATCGGCAATGAAAACTTGAAGCCCGAAACCAGCTGGAACAAAGAAATCGGCTTTGAATTCAACCGCAACGGCTGGCAGGCCAGCGCCGCTTATTTCCATAACGCCTACCGCAACAAAATCGTCGCCAGCCAAAACGTTATCGGCTACACCGACACCGGCAACCTGATTCTGCAATGGGAAAACACGCCCAAGGCCACCGTGGCCGGTTTCGAGGGCAGCCTGAGCATTCCGCTGCACGACACGCTGCAATGGCGCAACAACTTCACCTATATGCAGAAATCGGAAGACTACCAAGGCAACCCGCTGTCGCTGATTCCCAAGCACACCATCAACAGCACGCTGGCCTGGACGCCCAACGAAAAATGGGACGCCAACCTCACTTTCACCCACTACGGCCGCCAAAAACCGCGCACGGTGGCGATTAACCGCACCGAAAACGCCAACGGGCTGGACAGCAGCGAAATCGGCAGCTACGGCATTTGGGGCGTGAACGCGGGCTACCGCTTCGGCAAAAAATCAGAAGCGCGCCTGGGCGTAAGCAATATCGGCAACAAAAAAATCTACCGCACCGGCAACGGCGCCTACACCTACAACGAACACGGCCGTGCGTTTTACGGCAGTTTGAAAGTCGGCTTTTAACCGGCAAAGGCCGTCTGAAAACCGTTTCCGCCCGTTTCAGACGGCCTGAACCTTTACTGCTTGCGATACGCTCTTGGAATGCCGATGCTCCGTTACCTGCTGTTGTGCCTGTTTGCCGCCGCACCGATGGCCGCCGCCGCGCCTGATTTGACCCGCCCCGCCGATTTGTCGGCCTTGGCACGGGGCGACACGGCTTACCGTTTTGAAACGCTGTTTTTCCGTTCGGCAGACGGCAAGCGCGGCTACCGCGTGTTTCTCGGCATACCCAAACAGCCCGCGCCGCCGCAAGGATTTGCCGTGCTGTATGCCTTGGACGGCAACGCCCTGCCCGAACATTTGCAAGCGGCGGATACAGGCCGTCTGAAACATCCGCCGGTGCTGGTGTTGCTCGGTTACGATACGCCGCTGCGTTTTGCCACGGCCGAACGCGCTTGGGACTACACGCCGCCCGCAGCAGACGGCCGGCCGGCGGCGGATACCGCCGACCCCGAACGGCTTAACGGCGGCGCAGCCGGATTTCTGCATTTGCTGAACCGCACCATACGCCCGGCCGTTGAGCAGCGTGTGCGCCTGAATCCGCAGCGGCAAACCCTGTGGGGGCATTCCTACGGTGGTTTGTTTGTGCTGTATGTATTGGGCGTGCAGCCGCAGGCGTTTACGCACTATGTGGCGGCCGATCCGTCGCTATGGTGGCAAAACGGCCTGTTTCTCAAGCTTTATGCCCCGCAATGGCGCCAGCAGAATATGAGCGGCAAACAATTATTGTGGCTGCAAAGCGACGCCGCCAAGCCGGAAAACGCGCAGGCGGCAAGCGAACGCGTCCGCCGCCACCGTGCGGCAACGGCCGCCGTTTCAGCTGAAACGCTGGCCGCATGGCGGGATCAGTTGGCAAAGCGCGGCGACCTGCATTTCGAATACCGCCTGCTGCCGCAGCACAACCACGGCAGCCTGTTGCCCTTTTCGTTTTTATCGACATTAGATTCCGAAAGCCGACCATGACGAACCCTAGCGAAAACGACCCCCACCGCGTGCGCCTGATACAGGTGCAAAGCTGGCACGACGTCGGCAAACACCTGCGCCGCATCGTGTTCCACAGCCCCGAATTGGCCGATTATCCGTTCCGCTGCAACGGCGCGCCGTTCAAGCTGCTGTTGCCGCGCGAAGGGCAAAGCGCGCCCGTGTTGCCCGAAAGCTTTGAAAAAGGCCGCCCACGCTGGGCTAATCCCGCCGACAAACCCTATTCGCGCACCTACACCGTGCGTGCGTTCGACCGGCAGGCGTGCACGTTTGCCGTCGATTTCGTGCTGCACGGCGACAACGGCCCCGCTTCGGCGTTTGCCCATCATGTGCAAGCCGGCCAAACCGTCGGCATCACCGCCCCGCGCAATACCCGCGACCCGATGCTGCTGCCCGCTGCCGAATACCTGCTGGTCGGCGACTTAACCGCCGTGCCCGCCATTCAATCGATGCTGGCGGATATGACGCCCGACGCGCGCGGGCAGGTCATTCTGCTGCTGCCCGAAGCCGCCGACCTGCCCGCCGATTTCGCCTGCCCGCCGCAGGTGGCGCATAGCGTGTTCACCGGCGGCAGCGAGCAATATCCCGCCGTAATCGCCGCCGCCCGCTAAGCGCGTCCGCAAAGCGAAAACTGCTATGTGTGGATTGCCGCCGAAGCCGGGCTGACCGCCCCTTTGCGCGAGCTTGCCCGCAAAGAATGGCAACTGCTGCTTGGCCGTTGCGTGGCCGTGCCTTATTGGCGCCTGGGCGAGGCCGAAGAGGATTATCACGCCAAACGGCATGAATTTATGGACGCCGATACCGATGAAGGCAGGCCGTCTGAAAACCATTGATTTTGATTACCCGCTTGAGGAGCATTGAACTATGAAAAACTTCCGTTTAACCCTGCCCGCTTTGGCCTGCATCGCCGCGCTGGCCGCCTGTTCGCAACAAGAAAGTAAAAATGCAGCCGCTTCCGGCGCCGCTTCGCAAACCGCCGCCGCTGCTTCCGCACCGGCCGCCGCCCATAAAATCGAGGGCGCAAGCGTAACCGTTGCCACCGCGCGCGGCGAAACCGCCGTGCCGCTTAAGCCCGAGCGCATCGCCGTTTACGATTTGGGCATGATCGACACCTTGAGCAAGCTGGGCGTGCCCATCGGCGCATCGATTGACGAATCGCGTTTGGATTATCTGAAAGACGCGATTAAAGACGCCAAAAAAGCCGGCACGCTG
Source organism: Neisseria dentiae (assembly GCA_041827905.1). Lineage (GTDB taxonomy): Bacteria > Pseudomonadota > Gammaproteobacteria > Burkholderiales > Neisseriaceae > Neisseria > Neisseria dentiae_B. The sequence continues at coordinate 1,570 of JBHALY010000089.1, read as the reverse complement.
TTCGAGCCGAACTACGAAGCACTCAACGAATACCAACCGCAGCTGATCATCACCGGCTCGCGCACCGCCAAAGCGTTTGACGAATTGAACAAACTGGCGCCCACCATCGAAATGACCGCCGACACCAAAAACATGAAAGAAAGCGCGAAACAGCGCATCGATGCGTTTGCCAAAATTTTCGACAAACAGGCCGAGGCCGACAAGCTGAAAGCCGAAATCGATGCCGCGTTTGACGCCGCCAAACAGGCAGCCGCAGGCAAAGGCAAAGGCTTGGTGATTCTGGTGAACGGCGGCAAAATGTCGGCCTTCGGCCCCGATTCCCGCTTGGGCGGCTGGCTGCACCGCGACATCGGCATACCGGCGGCAGATGACAAAATCAAAGAAGGCAGCCACGGCCAGCCCATTTCGTTTGAATACATCAAGCAGCAAAACCCGGATTGGCTGTTTGTGCTCGACCGCAGCGCCGCCATCGGCGAAGAAGGCCAGGCGGCCAAAGATGTGCTGAACAACCCGCTGGTGGCCGAAACCACCGCCTGGAAAAAAGGCCAGGTGGTGTATTTGGTGCCGGAAACCTATCTGGCGGCCGGCGGCGCGCAGGAATTGCTGAACGCCGCCAATCAGGTGAAAGAAGCGTTTGCGGCCGCGAAGTAAGCCGTGTTTTCAGACGGCCTGAACAGCATGGCGGGCAGGCCGTCTGAAAATATTTATTCGGCGTTATATGGATTCATCTCCATACCCGGGCTTGCCCCGAGTATCTTGCCGTTTCATAAAAAATAACAGATACTCGGGTCAAGCCCGAGTATGACGCAGAGTGTTTCGTATGATGCAGAGGTTTTCAGACAGGCATTTGGGCATCCTACCCTACGCAAACTGCTTGAGTGATGCCTGTCTGAAAATATGCATCGCAGGGCTGATTGCTGTGTAACCAAACAAATAAACAGGATTTGCCATGTATCGAACCGTATTCCGCATTGCCAAAATGGATTGCCCTTCGGAAGAAGCGCTGATCCGCATGAAGCTGGAAGATTTGGACGGCATCCGCTCGCTGGATTTTGATATTGCCAACCGCCGCCTGACGGTGTGGCACCAAGGCGCTTATCAGCCGATTTTGCAGCGTCTCGATAGTTTGAACTTCGATACTTCGCTGCTGGAGAGCGCCGAAACGGATTCGGACGGTTCCGGTTTGCCGCCCGCCGCCGAGCGCAAACTGTTGTGGCAGGTTTTGGCCATCAATCTGTTTTTCTTCGTGCTGGAAGCACTGAGCGGCCTTTTGGCCGGCTCGATGGGGCTGTTGGCCGACAGTTTGGATATGCTGGCCGACACCTTGGTTTATGCCCTCGCCCTGCTGGCGGTCGGCGGCACGGCGGTGCGCAAGAAACACACGGCCAAAGCGGCGGGCATCTTGCAATTGGTGCTGGCGTTGTGGGGCTTTTTCGAGGTGCTGCAACGTTTTTTCGGCTGGGAATCCCTGCCCGATTTCCGCCTGATGATAGGTATTTCCTTGCTGGCCTTGGCCGGTAACGCGTTGTGTTTGTATCTGCTGCAAAAAAGCAAAAGCCGCGAAGCGCAT
>JBHALY010000088.1:0-11921 GCA_041827905.1 Neisseria dentiae | reverse complement strand
TGCCATCAAGGCATGAAAAAAGATAATAAGATTAGGTTTATTAAAGATTATTTCTCTATTCGGCAGCCTGAATAGCACCCAAAATGTCCCTTAGAGAGATGCTACTCCAAAATAGCACCCATTTTGTCCCTTACGCCGAAAAAAACCATGCTTACCCTCGGCACCTTAACCGCCCTCTCCCTGCTGGCCGCCTGCGGCGGACAAAGCAACAGCTCCGCCCCCGCCGCCTCGGCGCCCGCATCCGCCGCCGCTTCCGCTCCGGCCGGCCAGGCAGCCGCTTCGGCTTTAAGCCCGAAAGAAGCCGTGAAAGAGCGCGAAAAACTGATGGAATCGTTTAAGAAAGATGCCGGCACCATGGGCAAAATGGTGAAAGGCGAAACCCCGTATGATGCTGCCGCCTTCCAGGCCGCTGCCGACAATCTCGCCGCCAATGCCGACAAACCGTGGGTACACTACACGCCCGAAAGTGCCAACGAAGAATCGGAAGCCAAACCCGAAGTGTGGAGCAAGCCCGACGAATTCAAAAAAGAAATCGAAAAATTCACCACCGCCGCTGCCGCGCTGAAAACCGCCGCCGCTTCCGGCAAGCTCGACGATGTGAAAAAACCGTTCGGCGATGTGGGCCAAAGCTGCAAATCCTGCCACGATACTTTCCGTGCAGATTAAGCCTGCCGCTTTGTAACAGAAAAACCTGTTTGAATATGATCAAACAGGTTTTTCTGTTTTCAGACGGCCTGAGCGGCCTTTGCCAAAATCTCAACCCGCCAATTGTTTCTGCACCGCCTGCCACACGGCATCAACCGGAATCGCGCCGAGCAGGCGGGTTTGATCGTTGGTGTCGATGCTGTCGGGGTGGGGCAAATCGCCAAAATCCCCTGCCCACACCACCTCGGCACGTTCCGAATAAGGCCGCCAACGGCTCAGCCAGCTCGGGCCGAACAGCGCCACTTGCGGTTTATCCAGCGCGGCCGCCATGTGCATGGGCACGGAATCGACACCGATAAACAGTTCGGCGCCGTCGATTGCCGCCGCCAGCTCGCGCAGGCTCAGGCAGCCCGACAAAATCCATATATGCACGCCCTCCGGCACTTTCAGACGGCCTGCAATATCCGCCAACATAGCCTGCTCGCTGGCATCGGGTGCAGCGGTCAGCACCAAATGGCGGCCGCTGTCGAGCAAACGTTGCAGCAATTCGGCGGCCTTATCGTTTTCCCAACACTTAAACACCCAGCGCGAGCCGGGGTGCATCAGCACATACGGCTCGCCCCTCCAGCCTTGTTCCCGCAGCTTGCCCTGCAAACTGCTGCGCGTGTCGGGCGCGATTTCCATGCGCACGCGCGGGCGGTAACCGTCGGCCAAACGCAACGGACGCAGCACGGCGAGATTGTGCTCGACGATATGGTGCTCGTGCCCCAAATCTTCGCCCAACACGCTGTGGCAGAAGCGCCATAACGCGTTGTCACGCTTGCCGTACCGCAAACCGCCGCTGTGCCTGCCGCACAATTTGGCCACCGCCGCCGCACGCCATTGGTCGGAAAGATTGAACACCCAATCGTAGCGCTGTGCTTTCAAATCGGCCAACAACGCCCGTTCATGCGCCAACTGGCAGCGCAAACCCTGTTTTTTCCATTGGCGGTCGATGGTGAAAATGCGGTTGATCTGGCGGTTGTCGCGCAGAATATCGGCGGTTTCCTGATACACCAGCATATCGACGGTGCAATCGGGATAACTATGTTTGATGCGGTCGGCCACCGGCGTGGTTAACAGCACGTCGCCGTGGTGGCGCAGTTTGATAATCAGAATACGTTCCGGTTGTTTTGAAGTCATCATCACCCAAGTTTTCAGACGGCCTTATCAAGCGAATGCGGCCGATTTTAAATGGAAACACCCGATAAAAAATTAAACTGCCGCCCCAAAAACAAAATTTAACAAATCATAACAATCAAGACTTTAAAAATGACAATAGAATCAAACACATTGCAATCCAGCGCATGCAATCGGATTAATGATTCAAATTTTTAGGAAAACAAAAAAGCATCCCTCTATTTTTTAAGGTTATTTTTGTTAAAAAGTGAAAGGGCAAATATTACGACAAACGGCATTTAAATAACCACTCTAACCTTCCCCTTTTTTACCATGTCGAAACCCCATATACTTCCCTGCTTTAATATTCTTTATGCATCAATCACTTGTTTAATCAGGAGAAAAATAATTTATGGCGAACTATGTTGTGCGTACGCACGCAAAGCACGGGAAATACGTTGATATCCGCGATTTCAAAACCGCATCCAACACCTACAACGAAGCCATCGCTGCGGCACTTGCCGTCGCCCACAAAGAAAAAGCGGCTCTGTATTTAACCGGCACCATTACCATCACCGGCGCTATCGAAATCAACGAGGCCACAAAAAACGTAACCGGTATTTTCGGCGACGGCATGGGCAAAACCAAAGTTCTGTTCACCCACAAACAAACCGGGGTGCACAATCCCGAAAGCAATGCCACCGAACCGGAAAAAGCCGGCATTTGGATTAACGGCCAAAACGGCAAATTCGTTTCCGACCTTTCCGTGCAATACAAACACACCAGCGCCACCGACTTCTACCGCGCGGGGCAAAGCTACTTCGGCAAAGTCAGCGGCATTGTCGTCAACGATGCCGACCACACCTTAATCAGCAAGGTAGAAGTATCCGGCGCCAACCGTGCCGGCGTGCTGTTTACCTCCACCAGCGCCATATCCAGCGGCGCTAAAGACAACCTGATCAACGGCAAAATCACCGCAACACAACTGCCTACCGGCGACAATAACAAAATCATTGACAGCAACCTGCACCACAACCGCGTGGCGGGCGTGATGGTGGCGTTTCAAAAAAGTTTCACCGCCGAAAACAACACACTGGCATGGAACGGCCATGAAAAAGACGGTGGCACAGGCTACGGCATTTCACTGATGGCGGGCAGTTACAACAACGGAGTCACCATCACCGGCAACACCACCAACCACAACTACCGCAAAGGCATAGACTCGCACGACGGCAACAACGTCGTTATTAAAAACAACACATTAAACGGCGACCGCATGTATGGCATCGCCGTAGAGAACCGTCAGTTCAGCATGGATAAAGTTACCATCCAAAACAACACCATCAAGCAAGACCCGTCGTTCCGCCTCACTAGAGACGACAACACCGGCGTGCCCGATGCCAACAGCGACTATATCGGCTACCGTGCCATCAAGCTGGAAAACAAAGCCCAAGACTGGCAAAAGTTTATCAACCCCAAGACCGGCGTGTTCGATATCAGCAACAACACCATCAGCAATCTCACCGACGGCACCGGCATCACCCGTGCCATCGAAGCGCGCAACAATGAAAAAGACGTCAGCTACACATTAAACATTCTCAACAACAAAATCACCGGCACTTCTGCCGACAATTTAATCGGCGTGTTCGGCAAATCCGACAATTCCCGCACCGCAGCCGTAGAAACCGGCCCCGGCACAGGCACCGTACGCATTCGCGACAACACCATGACGGTAACCAAAACCAATGCCGCCCCAATCTATATCGAAGAAAAACAAAATGCCAACCGGCTGCACGGCAGCATCATCATCGATAAAAACAATCTGACCATAGACCAAGCAGAGGGCGCCACCAAAGCCGTAGCCGTTAGCAGCAATGCCGCCACGGTAGCCGTAACCTACAACACGTTCAACGTAGGCGGCGGCCAGCCCTCCCAACCGGTTATCCGCACAACCGGCACCAGCAAAAGCTACAAAGGCCAACTCACCGTTGCCGACAACAAATTCGACACCGACTCCCCCGCCGCCTTTGAAAACGGCGATTGGCTAAAAACAGAGCAAATCACCCCCCCGCGTGTTATTTCCAACACCCACAGTGAAGCCGCAGGCATCGTAGGCAACAACGGCGCTACCGTCGCATCGGTGGCCGCCCTCAAAAAAGCAGCTCTGTTAACCGAAGCGGTTTCCGCCGGCACCACACCCGACGAAAGCGCACTGGGCGACACTCCGTCTGCCGGCACTGTTCCCACCGCAGATATCGGTACCACCACCGTCAGCCAAACCGCTTCCGAAAATATCGTGATCAACACCGGCACGCTGGCTGCCGCAAGCGGCGCCGATACGCCGCAAGCGGGAAGCAGCGGCTTGGCATCTGGCATATTAGACAGCAGCAATCCGGTCGATCTCAGCAACTTGGGTATCAGCGCCGTTGAAGCAATCCCTACCGGCACAACCGAGCAAAGCTATGCCGCATCGGCATTGGCCGGCAGCACGGTGGTTCAGGAAGAGCCGGCTGCCGTCGTACTATAACCACGATAAAGCAGCCTGAGACCTTTTGTAAAACTCATTGAGGCCGTCTAAAAAGCCATTTTTCAGCATTTCCACACAAATGAAAATACCGGGATTTAAGCATTTCAGACGGCCTGAGGCCTTTGCAAGCCATGTCGTTACTTTGAAAGCTTCCGCGTTATGCTCGGGCTTGACCCGGGCATCTTGCTATTTCGAAAGAAATAAGACCTTTCTAGGCCGTCTGAAAAACCAGCCACCTCAACGACTGCCCAAACCAAAATAAAAACCGCACATTCAAGCATATGCTTTCAATGTGCGGTTTTTTTAAACGAATGCGGAAGCGTTAAACGCTTATTCGTCGGCACCGGTGTAGGGGCGGACGCTTACGGTTTTGCGGTTCAGCGCGCCTTTGGTTTTGAATTCCACATAGCCGTCCACTTTGGCAAACAGGGTATGGTCTTTGCCCATGCCCACGTTTTCACCGGCGTGGAATTTGGTGCCGCGTTGGCGGATGATGATGGAACCGGCGGGAATCAGTTCGTTGCCGTAGGCTTTCACGCCCAGGCGTTTGGCTTCTGAATCGCGACCGTTTTTAGAGCTACCACCAGCTTTTTTGGTTGCCATATTACTTACTCCTGATGATTAATTAAGCGATTGCCACGATTTCGATTTGGGTGAAATTCTGGCGGTGGCCTTGACGTTTTTGGTAGTGTTTGCGACGGCGCATTTTGAAAATGCGTACTTTCTCGCCACGACCGTGGGCCACGACTTTGGCAGTTACTTTAGCGCCTTCGATAAAGGGCGCGCCCACTTTTACAGATTCGCCGTCAGCAATCATCAAAACTTCATTCAGTTCGATTTGGCTGTCGAGTTCGGCAGGTATCTGTTCTACTTTCAATTTTTGGCCAACGGTAACTTTGTATTGTTTACCGCCGGTTTTTACGACCGCGTACATACTCAACTCCATAAGGGTTTTGGTTCAAATATCCGCGCACCATGCGCGAAGCTGTGCATTTTATGTTTATTTGCCTGTTTTGTCAAAGTTTATTTTCACCGTCCGGCACAGGCCGTCTGAAAAATACGGCTGCGGCGGTGCGTGCGGGTATGATTGCTGCTATAATCGCGCGCTGCATATTTTCTTTCTCACGCCTTTTGTTTTGACCAACCGAACCCGCAAACGCCATGCTCGAAAACCTGCCCTATTTCCAACGCCACCTCAACGACGACCTCGCCAAGGTCAACGTGGTCATCAACCAGGCCGTACAGTCTGAAGTGGCGCTGATTTCGCAAATCGGCACCTACATCATCAGCGCCGGCGGCAAACGCCTGCGCCCGATTATCACGATTTTGGCGGGCAAGGCTTTGGGTTACGACGGGGACAAACTGTATTCGCTGGCCGCCATGGTGGAGTTTATCCACACCTCCACGCTGCTGCACGACGACGTGGTGGACGAAAGCGAGCTGCGCCGCGGCCGCAAAACCGCCAACAACCTGTTCGGCAATGCCGCAGCCGTGCTGGTTGGCGACTTTCTTTACACCCGCGCCTTCCAGCTGATGGTAGGTTCGGGCAGTATGAAGATTCTGGAAGTGATGGCCAACGCCACCAATATCATTGCCGAAGGCGAAGTGATGCAGCTGATGAACATCGGCAATACCGACATCACCGAAGCCGAATATGTGCAGGTTATCCAATATAAAACCGCCAAGCTGTTCGAAGCTGCCGCACAAGTGGGCGCGATTTTGGCGGGCGCCACACCCGATCAGGAGCAGGCATTGAAAGATTATGGCATGTATGTCGGCACCGCTTTCCAAATTATCGACGATGTATTGGATTATTCCGGCCACCCCGACGAAATCGGTAAAAATGTCGGCGACGATTTGGCCGAGGGCAAACCCACGCTGCCGCTGATTTACCTGATGCAGCAAGGCAGCGAAGCGGTGGCCGCCGATGTGCGCGCCGCGCTGCAAAATGCCGACCGCAGTTATTTTGAAAAAATCTACGGCTATGTGAAAAATTCCGACGCGCTCGCCTACGCCGCCGCCGAAGCCGCCAAAGCCGTTGAAAAAGCGGTGGCCTGCCTGGATACCCTGCCCGATAACGAAGTTACCCGCGCCATGCGCTCGCTGGCGCAAGAATCGCTGGCACGGGTTTCTTAACCTGCTGTTTTGTTTGAAAACCCCGCCGTAGTTCAACGGATAGAACGTATGCCTCCTAAGCGTAAAATACAGGTTCGATTCCTGTCGGCGGGGCCAATTTAATATCAGCCGAATCAAAATATCAAAGGCCGTCTGAAAACTTTCAGACGGCCTTTTTCAATACTGCTCTGCCCGTCAATGCTCTTGAACCGCCAAAGCTGCCTGCCCTTCCTGCTGCTTGAGCGTGGTCAGCTTTTTCGTCAGCACGTTCAACAATATGCCGTAAGTAGGCAGGAAAAACAGCGTGCAGATAACAAGCTTGAACAGATAGTCGATAAAAGCGATTTCCTGCCAGTTTGCCGCCATAAACGCATCGCTGCTGGCATAGAAAGCCACACCGAAGAAAACCAACGTATCCAGCGCATTGCCCAAAAACGTCGAAGCCGTGGGCGCAATCCACCAAGACTTCAAACGGCGCAATTTATTGAACACGAAAATATCCAGCAACTGCCCGAGCGCATACGCGGCAAAGCTGGCCAACGCAATACGGCCGACAAAACCGTTAAACGAAGCCAACGCAGCCCAACCCGTCCAAGCACCCTCGTGGAACAGTACCGACACCGCATACGACAAAGCCAACGCCGGCAGCATCACCCAAAAAATAATCCGACGGGCAAGGCGCTGGCCGAAAATGCGCACGGTCAAGTCGGTGGCCAGAAAAATAAACGGAAACGTAAACGCCCCCCAAGTGGTGTGGAATCCGAACACTTCAAACGGAAACTGCACCAGATAATTGCTGGCCGCAATAATTAAAATATGAAAAAAGGCAAGCCAAATCAGGGCTTTTTGCAATTGTGCAGAAGTAAATCGATACATAGTCATTCTCTTGTCTGCTCACGCGGTGCCGGCGGTGCGCCGCTTTTTTCAGACGGCCTCACCACCAAACAACCGCAACAGGCAGCGTTCAATCAGTTTTTAAAAATATTGCAGATATCGGATACAGAAATGCCGCCGTATGCGCTCATGCACGCGCATCGTGGGCAAACAGACGCGTTTTGGCGAGCTGCTCAAACTCGGTGCCCGGGCGGCCGTAATTGGCAAACGGGTGGATAGCAATCCCGCCACGCGGCGTAAACTCACCGTAAACCTCGATATATTTCGGCTGCATCAGCGCAATCAAATCTTTCATGATGATATTGACGCAGTCTTCATGAAAATCACCGTGATTGCGGAAACTGAACAGATAAAGCTTGAGCGATTTGCTTTCCACCATTTTTTCGGCGGGAATATAGCGGATATAAATGGTGGCGAAATCGGGTTGGCCGGTCATCGGGCACAGGCTGGTGAATTCGGGACAGATGAATTTGACAAAATAATCATTGCCCGGATGTTTGTTGTCGAATGCTTCCAAAACTTCGGGCGCATATTCGGTGCGGTACGAAACGTTTTGACTGCCCAGCAAAGTGATGCCGTGCAATTCGTCGCTGCTGCGGGTCATAGTGAAAGTTCCTTAGTTTTTTAATGTGGGAGGTTTGCGAACCACAATGCAAAGTTTTGCATTTTAATACAAAAGGCAGCAATTTGTATTGCCCCGTAAGCGGAAACACCAAGCAAAACTGTTAAAAATGGTTTATGAAACAGAGGTTTCAAAACCAGGATTATCGGCGTGTATTTTATAATTTTTTCCAATATATTGAATTTAAAAAAATTTAAAATGCCGTTCGTTTTTTTATAAATGCATAATGCGTAAAGATATGTTTTTCTGCCGAACTATACATAGGGGGGCTACTCTAAAAAAAGCAAAACCGCTCCGGATATAATGAGCTGCCCGCCGAAAAATTCCAAGCAGCACTTGGCGTTGCAGATAAATGGTTGATTTTCACCCCCGACAGGTCGCGCAGTTTGTTTTATGACAATAGCAAGCCGCTTGTAAGAAAGGTAAACCGATTATCTGTTTTTTTGAGAAACTATAAACATTAGGATTAAAATATCCGCAGCCAAATTAAAAAAATTGCCGCTTTTAGGTGAAAAACAGCAATTTTACAGAAATTTAAAGGCAGATAACTGCACTTTATCAAAATTATCAATTTGCCAACATCATTTGAGAAGAGAAAGATAATGAGTTTTTCACAAGCCGAACTGGTTAATGCGCTACGGTTACTATCCGGGCGCCTGCCTGAATTTTCCGAACAACAAACCCAATCCGGCCGCCTGCTGCGCGTTGTTACGGAGCGCTTGAGCAGCCATCTGAACGACAGCCTGAAAGAATTCGGCATCAACGAAAACCTGTGGTTTGCCATGATGGCGGTTTATGTAAGCCCCAACAGCGAAATCCTGCCTTCGCGCCTGAGCGATTTGATGGACTTAACCCGCACCAGCGCCACCCGCCTTTCCGACGAAATGGTGGAGCGCGGCTGGGTGGAGCGCCACATCAACCAACAAGACCGCCGCCAAATCGTGTTAAAATTAACCGCTGAGGGTGAAGCCTTTATCCAAAAAATCTGGCCGCAAATTTCCAGCAAAAGCGGCGAGGCGTGGGAAGACTTCACCAATGAAGATTACGCCCAGCTGCAACATCTGTTAGGCAAACTGCTGACCAAACTCGGTTGATTGCGCCGTTTCATCATGATGTTGCGCCCGGCGAAAGCAAGGCGGATAGTTTCATGAAATTTACCCTGATTGCACGCAGCACGGCGCTGCTCGGCTTGTCGCTTACTGCTGCCTGCGCGCCGTTTGGCAAACAAGTGCCGTTGGATACCCCAACGGCTTATTCATTGCCGCAAGGCGAATCCACCCGCGAAATACGCGACGGCTGGTGGACGCAGCTGCGCGACCCCAAACTCAACCGTTTGATCGAAGAAGCCGTCCGCACCGCACCGCAAATGCGGATTGCCCAAGCACGTTTCGAGCAGGCGCAGGCCGAGCTCGGCGTGAACCGTGCCGCCGACGGCGTTCAAGCAGGCCTGGTTTCGCAAGGCATAGGGGCGTATGTCAGCCCCAAACCCGCTTCCAACGCAGCAAACACCGACCATACCCTGCTGGTGGCGGCAACCGCTTTGCAAGGCAGCTGGTCGTTCGATTTCTGGGGCAAAAACAAAGCCCGCATCCAATCTGCCCTGGGCCGCAGCCGGGCGGCGGCATACGAGGCGGTGCAAACCCGTTTGGAAGTGGCCAATGCCGTAGCCGCCCAATATTTTGCCTGGCAGGCTTTGGAAAGCCAGCGGCAAACCCTGCAGAAACGCTTGCAGCTGGCCGACGGCACCGCAAAACTATTAAAGCAGCGCATACAGGCAAATATCCTGCCCGCTTCCGCGCTTTATCAGGCCGAGCAGACCCGGCAACAATTGCAGGTGCAGCAATTGCAGCTGGCACGCAATATTTCGCGTGTGCGCAACAGCTTGGCGGTAACGGCCGGCCAATCGCCCGATGCTTTGCAGGATTGGCAGCCCGCTCCGCAGGCAGCCGCACCGGTGTTGGCGGTCAACCGTATCCGTGCCGATCTGCTGGGCAAACGGCCCGATATCGCCGCCCAACGCGCCCTCTTGGAATCACGCGCGCAAGATGTCCGTGAAGCGAAAGCGGCTTTCTATCCCAACATCGAATTGAAACTGCTGGCCGGATTGGCGCACGTTGACGCTTTCGATGTTATCAACGGCAAAAGCTCCGGCGTGTTGGGCATTATGCCCGCACTCAGCCTGCCGATTTTCACCTCGGGCGCGTTGCAGTCGAAATTGGGGGCACGCCACGCCCGCTTTAACGAGCAGGTGGCGGTGTATGACCAAACCGTACTGAACGCCATGCGTTCGGCGGCCGATGCCGTCAGCGATTATCAAAGCCTGCTCAGCCAAACCGCATTGCAGCAGCGCATGGTGGAAACCGCCGAAAAATCGGCGGCGGCCGCTTCCCGGCGGATGCGCGCCGGGCTGGAAAACGGTTTGGTTCCCCTGCAAAAACAAGACGAAGCCTTACAGCTGAAAATGCAGCTGGCGCAAAGCCGTGCGGATTTACTGACTGCCTGGAGCAGCGTCCACGCCCATCTCGGCGGCGGATTTCAGGCTCAGTAAACAAGCCGGAACTTGATAAAACACCCCCGGCAGTTATCTGTTTGAAACCGCCGTTTCTTCATTAATTTGATTGTTGCGGCTCTTTATTAAGATTAAGCAAGCAACAGCATTTAAACTTAACTCAGGCCGTCTGAAAAAATAGTTTTCAGACGGCCTGAAAATATGCAGGCAACTCAAATAGCATGAAACTTTTATATCACACAAAATTTCCTTGCCGCCATTCCTGCCGGTTTTATTTCCACGTCAGCGCCAAATCGTAGAGCGCTTTTTTGCTCTCGCCGGTGATTTTCGCCGCCAGCTCCGCCGCCTGTTTGGTAGGCAGCTCGGCTGCCAACACCTTCATCACGTTTTGTGCCGCTTCGGGCAGGGTGCTGCTTTTTTCTTTCGGCGCGGGGTGGAGTACCAATACCATTTCGCCGCGGCTCTGGTTGGCATCGTTGGCCAAGGCCGTCTGAATATCGGTTACGCTGCCGCTTAAAAACGTTTCAAACGTTTTGGTGATTTCCCGCGCCAACGTCAGTTTGCGCTCGGGGAACAACGCCGCCATGTCGGCCAATGCAGCGGCGATGCGGTGCGGGGTTTCAAACGCCACCACAGGGTGTTCGGCCTGCGCCCAACCTGCCAGCAGTTTTTGGCGCTCGCCCGCTTTGGCAGGCAGAAAGCCGTGAAAATAAAAACCCGGCTCGGTAACGCCCGCCGCGCTCAACGCCCCCATCACGGCGCTGGCGCCGACCACCGGCACTACCTTGAACCCGGCTTCGCGCACGCGGGCGGCCAGTTTGGCGCCGGGGTCGCACACGGCGGGCGTGCCCGCATCCGACACCTGCGCCACTATCAGGCCGTCTGAAAGCGCGTCGATTACTTTGCCCGCCATCTGCTGTTCGTTGTGCTCGCGCACGCTCAACAACTTGGCCTGTATGCCGTAGACACCCAAAAGTTGAGCGGTAACGCGGGTGTCTTCGGCGCACACCAAGTCGGCACGGGCCAGCACTGCCAGCGCGCGCAGGGTGATGTCGGCCAAATTGCCGATGGGCGTGGCAACCACGTATAATGTTTGCGCCTCAAGGCTGTCGCAGGCTTTTTGGTAATGTTTCTGCATCATCATAACGAATCGCTTTTCGGAAGGCCGTCTGAAAAATTGGATTATAACGGGGATAAACAATATGCGCTTAACTCACACTCAAGGCGCGGCAGGCGAAGCGGTCGCACTCGCGTTTCTGCAAAAGCAGGGCTGCAAACTGCTGGCGCGAAACTGGCACTGCCCGTTTGGGGAAATCGATTTGATTGTCAAAAACGGCAACACGATTTTGTTTGTTGAAGTAAAATACCGCAAAAATAGCGGCTTCGGCGGCGCGGCCTACAGCATTACGCCCGCCAAACTGTTAAAACTGCAAAAAAGTGCCGAGCACTAT
>JBHALY010000087.1:0-3699 GCA_041827905.1 Neisseria dentiae | reverse complement strand
GGGCGTGGTTGCGGGGCTGACGGGCGCGCTGCTGACCGTGTGGCTGCAACAGCCGTGGGTGGTGCTGGCGGCGGCGGCGGTGATGGTGGTGCTGGCATTGTCGATGTTCGGCGTGTTTACCGTGCAGCTGCCCGCTTCGGTGCAGGGCTATTTCCAAAACCAAAGCAGCAAACTTTCGGGCGGCAAAATCGTTTCGGTGTTTGTGATGGGTATGCTTTCCGCGCTGATTGTCGGCCCCTGCGTGGCGCCGCCGCTGGCATTCGCGCTGGGCTATATCGGCCAAACCGGCGATGCCGCCCTCGGCGGTTTGGCGCTGTATGTGCTGGCCGTCGGCACGGGCGTGCCGCTGGTTGCCGTGGGCACGTTCGGCGGTCACATCCTGCCGAAAGCGGGCGTGTGGATGAACGGCATCAAATATGCGTTCGGCTTTATTTTGCTGGCGGTGGCGGTGTATCTGGCCACGCCTTTCCTGCCTTATCCGCTGGTTGCCGTGCTTTACACTTTATTGATGGTGATTCCCGCCGGTCTGCTGCTGGCCAAAGTGCCGAAAACGGCAGGCCGTCTGAAAAGCGTATGCGTGTTGTTGGGGGCGTTGTTGTTGGCGGGCGGTTCGTGGTTCGCCTATCAGAGTGCCAACCGGCAAACCACCGCGCTGCACCATTTTCTCACCCTGATTCCGCCCGCGGCCGGAGCGGAGGGCGCACACGGGCGGGTTTACACCGATACGGCGCAATTGAAAGCCGCCATGCAACAGGCCTTGCAGCAAAACCCCGCCAAGCCCGTGCTGCTTGATTTTTATGCCGACTGGTGCATCTCGTGCAAAGAAATGGCGGCCTACACGCTCAACCAGCCGCAGGTGCACGAAGCGGTGGATATGGAACGCTTTTTCCAAATCGACGTTACCGCCAACACGCCCGAGCATCAGGCGCTGCTGAAAGAATACGGCTTGTTCGGCCCGCCCGGCGTGTTTGTGGTGCGCGCCGACGGCAGCCGCAGCGAAGCCCTGCTGGGGTTTGTGAAGCCCGATGCGTTTATCGAGTGGTATCGGCAGAACGAGCGTTAGCCGTACGCTTGGCCGGAAATAACAAATAGGCCGTCTGAAAGTTTTTTCAGACGGCCTTTCAAGCATTCGGCACGATGGGTTTGATTTGCATCAGCTGCGGTAGTCGGCATTAATCGACACATATCCGTGCGACAAATCGCAGGTGTAAACGGTGGCGCGTTCGCGGCCGCGCTGCAAGTCGATGCGCACGGTGATTTCGGTGCGGTTCATCACGGCCTGGCCTTGCTCTTCGGTGTAGCCGGCGGCGCGGCCGCCGTTTTCGGCCACCAAAACATCGTCGAGCCACAGGCGCACTTTGTCGGTGTCGAAGTTTTCCAGCCCCGAATAGCCGATGGCGGCGAGCAGGCGGCCGAGGTTGGGGTCGGAGGCGAAAAAGGCGGTTTTTACCAGCGGCGAATGAGCGACGGCATAGGCAACTTGGCTGGCTTCGGCGCGGCCGGCGGCGTTTTCCACCCGAATGGTGATGAATTTGGTGGCGCCTTCGCCGTCGCGCACGATGGCCTGCGCCAACTCGAGCGCGAGGCCGGCGAGCAGGGCTTTCAGTTGGTCGTAGCGCGGGTCGGCGATGTTGTCGATTTCGTTTTGGCCGTTTTTGCCGGTGGCCACCACCACGAAGCTGTCGTTGGTGCTGGTGTCGCCGTCAACGGTGATGGCGTTGAACGATGAATCGGCTATTTCTTGCGTGAGCATCTGTAAAACGGGTTGGGAAACTTTGGCGTCGCACACGATGAAGCCGAGCATGGTGGCCATGTTGGGGCAGATCATGCCGGAGCCTTTGGCGATGCCGGTGGCGCGCACGGTGTGGCTGTTGCCCACTTTCCCTTCGCGGCTGGCGGCTTTAGGCACGGTGTCGGTGGTCATAATGGCGCGGGCGGCGCGATCCCAATGCACGGGTTTCACATCGGGCAGGGCCGCGGTGATTTTCTGCGCGGGCAGCGGTTCGAGAATCACGCCGGTGGAAAACGGCAGCACCTGTTCGGGTTCGCAGTCGACTTGTTCCGCTGCGGCGTGGCACACGGCCAGCGCGTCTTCGCGGCCTTGCGCGCCGGTGCCGGCATTGGCGTTGCCGGTGTTGATAACCAGCGCGCGGATGCCGTTTTCGTTGGCGAGGTGTTCTTTGGCGATATAAACGGGTGCGGCGCAGAAACGGTTTTGGGTGAACACGGCGCCGACGGTGTTGCTGCGGTTAAGCACAATCAGGGTTAAGTCGTCGTGGTCGGGTTTTTTCACGCCCGCTTGGCCGACAAACACCTGCACGCCGTCGATGGTAAGCAATTCTTCCGCATTTTTTTCTTTTAAATTCACTGCCATTTATAAGGTCTCCTTGGAAACAGCCTGTTGGGCGGCGTTTTCTTCCTGAACACGCTGCCGGTAACGCGCGCCTGCCGCATGGTAAAACGGCTTGGGGGAAAACTGGCGCGACACCTGAGATGCAAAAATAGCACCAATCAGCAGCCAAAACAACAGATTCTGTCCGCCTGTCATTTCCATCACCACCACGCTGGCGGTGAGCGGCGATTGGGTGGCGGCGGCCAGAAAGGCGGTCATACAGATCAACACCAGCACGTTTACGCCGGTTTGCAGGTTGGCGATGTCGGCAATATGCTGACCCAGCATGGCGCCGACGGTGAGCGAGGGGGTGAAGATGCCGCCGGGAATGCCAGCCCAATAAGAAAGCACGGTGGCTGCCCATTTGGCCAGCGCCACGCCGGCGGGAGCTTCATACATACGCCGCAGTGCGCCGGAGGCTTCGTGATAGCCCGTGCCGAAGGTCTGCCCCTGATAAAGCGTGCCGATGGCGGCCAGCAGCAGGCCGATGATGGCAGCCAACAACACGGGGTGGCGGCGTATCAGGCCACGCCACCGCTCGGGCGCAAAAGCCGCCGCGCCTTTATAGAGCAGCCGCGCAAACAGGCCGCCCGCCACGCCGCAAATCAAGCCGCACAGCAGCACCCAGGCAAGCATATGGTTGAGCTGCGTGCCGTGAAAGCCTGAAAAATAAGGGTTGTTGCCCTGTATGGCCACTTGGATGAAACCGGCTGCCAGCACGCCGATAAAAATCTGCCGCTCCCAGCGCAGCATCACGCCGCGCCCCAATTCTTCGATGGCAAACACCACGCCTGCCAGCGGCGCGTTGAACGCTGCGGCCAAGCCGCCTGCCGCGCCTGCGGCAATCAAATCGTTTTCCTGTATGCCTTTAAAGGCTAAATTGTGCTTTTTACACCACGCGCCCCATGCCGCCATCACCGCCGCGCCCACCTGCACCGACGGCCCTTCACGCCCGATAGACGCGCCCGCCAGCATACCCAAAAAGGTAAGCGGGATTTTCAACATGGTCTGCCCCAGCTTGATCAGACGCAGTTTCTGCGCGCCGTAGGGCAGCGACAGCGAAGCCAGCACCTGCGGGATACCGCTGCCCGCCGTGTAGGGCGCAAAACGGCGCGTCAGCCACACAATCAGCGGCAGCCCCAGCGGCAGCGCCACCCAGGCGAACCACGGGTATTTTCTAACCAGCAGCGCGTTTTGCTCCAGCGCGAAGTCGGCCATGTGGGCGAACAGCAGCGACACCAACGCCACCAGTGCCGCGCCCGCCAGCAGAAAGGCGAAGGCAACGGTTTTGCGCGACAGCCGCTGGG
>JBHALY010000086.1:0-4922 GCA_041827905.1 Neisseria dentiae | reverse complement strand
CTGCAACACGCTTTCACGGCCGAGCAGCAGTTTGGCGCGTATCAGGCAGAATGCACTCAGCAGCGGAATCGGCGCCAGCCAAAACAGGTTGGGCAGGGTAAACCAGCGCTGGAAAATACTGCCGCTCACAAACGGCGTGGCCAGCGAAATCAGCAGCAGGCAGCCCACCACCGGCCACCAAGCCTGATTGGCCCATTTGCGCGCTTTTTGCTGCAACTCACCTTCGGTTTTGGCAATCAGCCAGCAGGCGGCAAGCAGCACATAAACCGCCGGCACGGTGGCCATGATGCCGAGCGAAAACAGATAATCCAGCGGGTGCGTGCCGAAGGCGGTAACGTAACGGCCGAGCATCCAGCCTTGCGTGAGCGCCATGCCGGCCGAGCCGAGCATAAAGGCGATGTTCCACAAATCTTTGTGGTTGTCGTCGGCCTTCACGCGGAAATCGAACGCCGCGCCGCGTACAATCACGGAAAACAGCATAAAGGTAACGGGCAGGTAGAGGTGGCCCAAAATGATGTTGTGCGCTTTGGGGAACACGATAAACAGCACGCCCACGCCCAGCACCAGCCAGGTTTCGTTGGCATCCCAAAACGGGCCGATCGAGCCGACCATCACGTTTTGCTCGTCGGCCTTGGCGCGCGGCATCAGCATGCCCACGCCCAGATCGAAGCCGTCGAGCACCACATACACGGTCATCACGAAACCGAGTAAGCCCAAAAATACGAGGGGCAGCCAGTAATTCCAGTCCATTATCGTTCCTCCGCTTTCAGACGGCCTGTTTCATGTTCATCATGCTCGGGGTGTTCGGCCATATATTTCAAAACCATGATATAAGAGAGCAGCATGGCGCTGTATAACACCAAATACATCACCAACGTGAGGCCGATGTTTTCAGACGGCACCATTTTGGTTACCGCATCTTCGGTGCGCAACACGCCGTACACCAAAAACGGTTGGCGGCCGATTTCGGTAACATACCAGCCCGAAAGCGTAGCCACCCAGCCCGAAAACGTCATGCCGGCAAAGGTATAGAGCAGCCATTTGGGCAGTTGCTGCGGCTGCCAGCGGGTTTTGCGGAAACGGTACCAGCCGTACCAGCTCACCAAGAGCATCAGCACGCCCACGCCCACCATCACGCGGAAGGCGAAAAACACCGGCGCAACGGGCGGTTTGTCGGCAAATTCGCTCAAGCCTTTGATTTCGCCGTCCATGGTGTGGGTGAGGATCAGCGAGCCGAGATAAGGCACTTTCACCGCATAATCGGTTTCTTGGGTTTCTTCGTTCGGCCAGCCGATTAAGGTGAGCGGCACCGGTTTTTCGGTGTGCCACACCGCTTCGATGGCGGCCAGTTTGGCCGGCTGGTATTTATGCGTGTTCAAACCGTGCGCGTCGCCGGCAAACACTTGCAGAACAATGGCGACGGCGGCAACGGTGAGGCCGGTTTTCAGCACTTTCGGCGTGGCGCTGTTGGCGGTTTTTTTCAATATCTGCCAAGCCGACAAACCGATAATCAAAAACGAAGCGGTCAGCGCCGAAGCCAGCAGCTTGTGAGACAAACGGTAGGGGAACGAAGGGTTGAAAATCACTTCGAGCCAGTTTTTCACATGCATCACGCCTTCGGCGTCTATCCAATGGCCCTGCGGCGTCTGCATCCACGAGTCCAGCGCCAGAATCCAAAACGCCGAAATCGACGTGCCGATGGCAACGATGGTGGAGGCGGTCATGTGCACTTTTTGGCTGACCCGTTCGCGGCCGAACAGCATGATGCCGAGAAAGCCAGCTTCCAAAAAGAACGCGGTCAGCACTTCATAGCCGAGCAAGGGGCCGGCGATATTGCCCGCCTTTTCCATAAAGCCCGGCCAGTTGGTGCCGAACTGGAAGCTCATGGTTACACCCGATACCACGCCGAGCGCAAAGGTAATGGCGAAAACTTTCGTCCAAAAACGGTAGGCGGCCAGCCAGCCCGCATCCCCCGTTTTGCCGGCTTTGTAACGGAAATACACCACAAACCAAGCCAGCGCGATATTGATCACCGGAAAGAGGATGTGGAAACTGATGTTCACCGCAAACTGTATGCGGCTGAGGATTAAAGCGTCCATAAAAATTCTCTATGTATTAGTACAAAATATGTTTTGTACCGTGTATTAAATGGATGTAGGCAGACGTTGTCAAGGTTGCCGCGCCAAACAACCAAATCATTTCAGACGGCCTCAAACCGGATAAGTTGCAGAAAACAGCCTGAGACCTTTGCAAAATTCATTTAGACCGTCTGAAACATCTGATTATCGTCATTCCCGCGTAGGCGGGAATGACGGAATTTATGCATTTCAGACGGCATTCAGGGTATTTTTGCAAAGGTCTCAGCCTGCACCAAAGCAGGCCGAATCGGGAACAGGCGCGTGTAGGGGCGGATTGTATACCCGTCCGTTTGCGGTTAAATCAAAGCAAGCGTAAAGCCGTTTTTGTGCGCTATAGTTAACCCGCTTACCTAGTAAGCATTCAGGCATACCCGGCTTGATCCGAGTATCTCCTTTTCTTAAAAACTTCCGAAATCCAAAAAAGATACTCGGGCCAAGCCCGAGTATGACGTGTGTTCTTTTTATATCTGTTTGGCAATTATTGGAAAAGGCTGATAATGCCCATCACCGCTAACGTGAACACGATGGTGAGCGCACAGCCCACTTTGGCAATCACGCCCACGATAAAGCCGGCAAACGTGCCCAAGCTCACTTTTCCGGCCGACCACAAATCCTTGCGTGCCCAAAATTCGCCTACGCCCGCGCCGATTAAGGGGCCGAGCAGCAAGCCGGGCAGCGAGAAAAACGCTCCGACGATGCCGCCGATCAGTGCGCCCCAAATGGCGGTTTTGCTGGCGCCGGTGAATTTCGCGCCCAGCATACCGGCTACATAGTCGGTGGCCATGCCCAAAGCGGCAACGATGCCGAGAAAAATCAGCGTGTTGGTGCCGATGATTTGATAACCGTCGGCATGGGCCAGCAGCCATGCGCCGGCGAACATCAGCCCGAGGCCGGGAATGGCGGGATAAATCGTGCCGAGCAGGCCGACGAGCAGGGCAATCAAACCGAGCGTGATTAAAATAGCGGTCATGAAGTTCTTTCTTAAACAAAGAGATAAGTGAAAAATTAGGGCGTGCAGTCAGAAAGCATTGCGGCGGTATTTTTGGTTAAAATCCGCATCTGCGGCGTTAAAAATGCTCGCAAGATGTCCAATCTTGCTGTGCTTTTTGCCTTGCATCTGCGGATTTTCTCTCAAAAAACCGCTTCGCAAGCATTATGACTACACGCCCTAAACAGGCCGTCTGAAATACGGGCGGGTTCGGTTTTTTCAGACGGCTTGGTTTCCGATGGCGGCGCGGACAATATGGCCGCAATCATGCAGATAATCAAGCCGGAAACGGCATAATCTGTGAGGCCGTCTGAAAACCTTTCAGCGATTAACCGCGTTCGCTGATTTTGTCGGACAACCCCACTTCGTGCGGATTGATGCGCGCCTGATCTTCCTGGCCCAGACCCACCAGCTTGCGCAGGCGCGTCATATAGGCGTTAACGTCTAGGCCGCGGCCGAAACGCTGCGCCTCCCAAATCGTTTCCGCCAGCGCATCAGCCATTTCATGTTCGGCCTGAACCCAATCGCCGTGTTTGGCGCACAACTGCTCGTGTATCGCTCGGATGCCCGGCGGCTGGTCGATGGCGGCCTGCTCTTGCAGCGAAAGGTGTAGCGACATATGCAGAAACGGGTTGCTTTCGCCTTCTGCGGGCGTCCAGTTTTTATCGAGATAGTCGTCGATGTTTTCCAGATAGCGGTGGTATTCGGGGTGCGCTTCGATAATCCGCAAAGCTTTCTGCTGCAAGGCATCGAGCTGCAAGGGCAGCAGGCGCTGCCGCCACACTTCGGCAAAAAAGCGGCGTACATCGTGTGTGTTGACGTCATACATAAAATTTTGCCCGTATTGTTTTTCAGACGGCCATTATAGTGGATTCAATTAATTTTCGGTACGAGGCAGCAAGCCGCAGACAGTACGGATAGTACGGAACCGATTCTGTTGCCGCTTTAGCGGCTTACAAAATCGTTCTCTTTGAGCTAAGGCGCAGCAACGCTGTAACGAAATTAAGTGGATTCACTATATAACCGGTAAGGCCGTCTGAAAAGATAAAGCCGCGCTGGCAATTTATGCCCTAACTGCGTATAATCCGCCTTTCCTATCTGGGGGCGATCTTGGTTTCGACGGGGGTTGCGAAGCAGATGCGGGCATACCGGGGTCTCAGATTCCCGTAAAACACTGAACCAAAATAGTCGCAAACGACGAAACTTACGCTTTAGCCGCTTAAGGCTAGCCGTTGCAGCAGTCGGCCGATGGGCTGTGTAGGGTAACACCTACGGCAACGTCATCTTACATTGGCTGGTTTTCTGTCGGGTTACTTGGCAGGAAATAAGATTTAAGGTAACTGGCTTCCAAACAGCCCGTCTGCCGGCGGAATGGGGGCAAGATTCCAAATAGGCAAGACTAAGTATGTAGAACGCTTTGTAGAGGGCTTTCGGACGGGGGTTCAATTCCCCCCGCCTCCACCAGAATACCCGGCCTGAAAACCACTTCGGTTTTCAGGCTTTTTCTTTTTGTTCATGCCGTTAGGGTAGTTTTGTTGTTTTGTGCGGGCAAGATTTCCACTATTTCGGCAATTTACAATTGCTATGCTTGCAATGCGAACCGTTTTTATTTATATTTGTGCCTAATAATAAAACTAACTCTCATTCGAGAAGCACAGAACAAGGAGCACGAAAATGTTTGTCTGCATCTGCAATGCCATTACCGACCGCCAAATCCAAGAAACCGTTGCCGCCGGTGCCAGCAGCCTGAGCGATTTGCAGGCGCAGTTGGGCGTCGCCACTTGTTGCGGTTGTTG
>JBHALY010000085.1:0-4565 GCA_041827905.1 Neisseria dentiae | reverse complement strand
TTTGAGTATGTGTTGGTGATGATTCTGGCGCAGCTGCCCGGCTATTTCGCCGCCGCCGTGCTGGTGGAAAAAATCGGCCGCAAAGCCACGCTGGCGGGCTTTCTGTTTGCCTGCGCGGTGTGCGCCTATTTCTTCGGCCACAGTACGTCGGCGGCGGCGGTGATTTTTTGGGGCTGCTGGATGTCGTTTTTCAATTTGGGTGCATGGGGCGTGCTTTATACCTACACACCCGAGCTTTATCCGGTGCGTTTCCGCGCATTCGGTTCGGGCTGGGCGGGTGCGGTGGGGCGAATCGGCGGTATCGTGGCGCCGATGGCGGTGGCAGCGATGATGGGCGGCGAAAACGGTTTCGGGCGGATTTTCGTGATGTTTACCGCCGTGCTGGTGGCGGTGGCGGCGGTGATTGTGCTGCTGGGAGAGGAAACCAAAGGCCGCAGCTTGGAGGACATCAGCGGTTAGTTTTTCAGACGGCCCCGTTTAACGGAAAAACGAATTGTTCCGTATATGCGTTATCTGCTAAATTACAGTAAAACAATAACAATTAAGTTGGTTTTGTTTCATGATACAACCGCTTTGAGGAGAAAAATGATGGGCAAACCTTTAGAGAGCGAACGCAAGTTTTTCGGGCATCCGTGGCAGCTTTCCTCGCTGTTTCAGATCGAGCTGTGGGAGCGCTTTTCGTTTTACGGCATGCAGGGCATCTTGCTGATTTATCTGTATTACCAAACCGCCGAAGGCGGTTTGGGCATCGATAAGGCGGTGGCGGGCGGTATCGTCGGCGCTTACGGCGGCAGCGTTTACCTTTCCACCATTTTGGGCGGTTGGCTGGCCGACCGTTTGTGGGGCGCGGAGCGCACGCTGTTTTATTCGGGCATTATGGTGATGGCGGGGCATATCGCGCTGGCCGTGATTCCGGGGCTGGCCGGTTTGCTGTGCGGCCTGGTGCTGATTGCGCTGGGCAGCGGCGGCGTGAAGGCTTCGGCCAGCTCGATGGTAGGCTCGCTGTATGAAAGCGAAGAATTGCGCCCACTGCGCGATGCCGGTTTCTCGATTTTTTATATTTCCATCAATATCGGCGGTTTTTTAGGCCCGCTGCTGACCGGCCTGCTGCAAAGCAATTTGGGTTTCCACTACGGCTTTGGCGCGGCGGCGGTGGGCATGGCGTTCGGCCTGCTGCAATATGCGCGCGGGCGCAAAGCGCTGCCGCCTACGCCTGCACCCTATCCGCTGCCCGCAGGCAAGGGCAAAACGGCTGCCGCTGTGGCGGCGGCTTTGGTTGCGGCCTTGTCGGTTTCGGTGTGGGCCGGATGGCTGAATCTGGATAATTTCTCGAAAGTGCTGCTGGGCACCGTGATTCTGGCCACTTTGATTTATTTCGTGCGCCTGCTCGGCGGCTCGGGCGTGGAGGCGCAAAACAAGCGCTACATCACCGCCTATATCCCGCTGTTTGCGGTTATCTGCATTTTTTGGGCGCTGTGGTTTCAGGTGTTTACGTCGGTTACGGTGTATTTCGACGAAACGGCCAACCGCAACATCAGCGGCTTCACCATTCCGGTATCGTGGAAAGATTCGCTGCAAAGCCTGTGGGTGGTGCTGTTTTCCGGCCTGATGGCGGCGATGTGGACGAAAATGGGCGAAAAACAGCCGAAAACGCCGTTGAAATTCGCACTATCGGTGATGGTGCTGGGTGCCTCGTATTGGTGTTTCGTGCCGTTTATCACCTCGGGCGCGGTGATGCCGCTGGCGGTGTTTGCGCTGGTGATTTTGGGCATCACCATCGCCGAGTTGCTGATTTCGCCGATTTCCCTGTCGTTGGCCACCAAAATCGCGCCGTCCCACTTCAAAACCCAAATGGTGGCGTTGAATTTTTTGGCTCTGTCGCTGGGGTTCACGCTGGGCGGTTTGCTGTTTAAAGAATATTTTTCGGTGGAAACCGCCGTTTCGTTTTACCGCTTAATCGGCACGGCAGGTTTGGCAACGGGCGCGGTATTGCTGGCGTTGGTGCCGGTGCTGAACAGACTACTCAAAGGTGTGGACTAATGCGCGCCGTAAATTAAAAATATCATTTTTCGGAGAATTTAAATATGAATACGCCTTCCCAACGTTTGGCCGCCTTGCGCCAAGCCATGAGCGCGCAAGCGTTTGATGTGTGGATTATCCCTTCGGCCGACCCGCATTTGTCGGAATACCTGCCGCAGCACTGGCAGGCGCGGGTGTATGTTTCCGGCTTTACCGGCTCGGTCGGCACGCTGGTGGTGAAAAAAGACAGCGCCGATTTGTGGGCGGACAGCCGCTATTGGGAACAGGCCGCGCAGCAGCTTGCCGGCAGCGGCATCACCCTGCAAAAGCTCGGTTTCGGCAAAACTCATGTGGAAGATTTGGCCGAAAGCCTGCCTGAAAATGCCCGCGTGGGCGTGGCGCCCGATATGCTGTCGCTGGCAGCCAAGCGCCAGTTGGAAAGCGCGTTTGCGGCAAAAAACATCAGCCTGGTTCACAGCGGCGATATTCTCGCCGCCATCTGGGAAAACCGCGCCGCCCTGCCGCAATCGCCGGTTTACCCGCACGATGCCGCCTTTGTGAGCGAAAGCGCCGCCGCCAAACTGGTGCGGGTGCGCGCGGCCATGCAAGAGAAAGGCGCCGATTACCACCTGATTTCTTCGTTGGACGACACCGCCTGGCTCACCAACCTGCGCGGCAGCGACGTGCCGTTTAATCCCGTGTTTTTGTCTTATCTGCTGATCGGGCAGAATCAGGCCACGTTGTTTGCGGCGCCCGAAGCTTTAACACCCGCCGCCCGCGCCGTGTTGGCCGAAGCCGGCATCGATACCGCCGATTACCATGAAGCCGCAGCAGCATTGGCGCGGGTTAGCGGCAGCCTGCTGCTCGATCCCGCCAAAACGGCGGTGAGCACCTTGGCGCAATTGCCTGACGGCGTGCGGCTGGTGGAAAGCATCAACCCTTCCACCTTGTTCAAATCCGTCAAATCCGCCGCCGACATCGCCCATATCCGCGAAACCATGTGCCAAGACGGCGCGGCCTTGTGCGGCTTTTTCGCCGAGTTGGAACAGAAGCTGGCAAACGGCGAAACCGTTACCGAGCTGGACATCGACACCTTGCTGCTGGCGCACCGCAGCCGTCGCCCGCACT
This sequence comes from Neisseria dentiae, assembly GCA_041827905.1. Classification (GTDB taxonomy): domain Bacteria; phylum Pseudomonadota; class Gammaproteobacteria; order Burkholderiales; family Neisseriaceae; genus Neisseria; species Neisseria dentiae_B. Next base: position 1,418 of record JBHALY010000085.1, on the reverse strand, counting down.
TTATCTCGCCCAGCTTCAACACCATCGCCGGCTACAACGCCAACGGCGCGCTGCCGCACTACAGCGCCACGCCCGAAGCCAACGCCGTTATCAGCGGCAACGGCCTCTTGCTGATTGATTCGGGCGGCCAATATCAGGGCGGCACCACCGACATCACCCGCGTGATGCCCGTCGGCACACCCACCGCCGCGCAAAAACGCGATTTCACACTGGTGCTCAAAGCCCATATCGCGCTGGCGCAGGCGGTGTTTCCCGAAAACATTCCCGCGCCGATAATCGACGCCATCTGCCGCGCGCCCATGTGGCAGGCACAATGCGACTACGGCCACGGCACGGGGCACGGCGTAGGCTATTTCCTCAACGTGCACGAAGGGCCGCAGGTGATTTCCTACCATGCCGCCCCCAACCCCAACCACGCCATGAAAGTCGGCATGTTCAGCTCCAACGAACCCGGTCTCTACCGCCCGCAGCAATGGGGCATACGCATTGAAAACCTGGTGGTGAACCAACCGGTAGAAAACCCTGCCGAAACCGCGTTCGGCAGCTTTTTGTGTTTTGAAACCGTTACCCTGTGCCCGATCGACACCCGCTTGGTAGACACGGCCTTGATGACGGCCGAAGAAACCGAATGGCTGAACCGCTACCACGCTGAAGTGCGCGAAAAACTGCTGCCGCTGGCGGAAGGCGCGGCGCGGGCGTGGCTGGAAGAGCGCACCGCTGCGGTTTGAGCCGCTTGTTGAATCTCTGCATAACGTTAAAGGCCGTCTGAAAGCAAGTGTGAAGGCTTTCAGACGGCCTGAAACCTTTGCAAAATTACTTTCAATATCTTAAAACCTCTGCGTCATGCTTGGGCTTGACCCGAGCATCTTTCTGTTTCAAAAGAAATAACAGATAGTCGGCTCAAGCCCGAGTATGACGGAATACAAGCATTTTTCAGGAATGAATCGACTTTTTGCAAAGGTCTCGGCCTGAACAACTTGCAAAATTATCAGAGTGCAAACATTTTCAAGGTTGAACCGGCATTTTATAAAACAACAGGCCGTCTGAAACGTTTCAGACGGCCTGAGACCTTTGCAAAAAGCAGCCGGATATGACTCTCTTCTCATCCGGCTACTTTGTATCTAAATTTCCGATTAAAAAAACATCAAACCTCTGCCTATTTCCCCTCTAAAACCCCTATTTCAAGGGTTTTGCCACCTTTTCAGGCGGCAACAGGCACACTAAGCCTGTTCGCCGCCTTCAACAGGTTCAGACAAATCGCTTTCAGACGGCATTGCGCCGTTACCTTCTCCACTCCAAAGTAAGAGGCCCGACTGTAACGGAACTTGCGGTGCAGAATGCCGAAGCTTTGTTCCACCACATAGCGAACTTTTGATAAAGCTTTGTTGCGCTTCTTTTGCGCTTCATTCAATGGACTG
>JBHALY010000084.1:0-7535 GCA_041827905.1 Neisseria dentiae | reverse complement strand
TCGATTCCGACTTCCGCCTCCAACATCAAACCCTCCACGGCGGGGTGGCAGAGTGTTTATGCGATAAGGGGTGCAACCCTTATACAGGCCGGTTAAAATCCGCGCCCCCGCCTCCAAGTTCCATGTCTTCGGGTTTAAGTGTAACTGCGATTCGAGGATACCGCCCGGGTGGTGAAATAGGTAGACACAACGGACTTAAAATCCGTCGACCCTAAACAGGTCGTGCCGGTTCGATTCCGGCTCCGGGCACCACAATCCGCATTCTTGCGGATATTTTTTTGCCTACCGCCCTCCCCTGCCCACTCCCGGCATTCTTGATAAATATTCTCCGAAATCTTTTTCAGGCTTACAAAAGCCCCGATCCAGCCTTTCCCGTATTTAAATTTGGTGTATGATTAAGTGTCTTTCAGACGGCCTCGTTCAGGCTGCCTGAAAAGCAAAATCCCGACACAAGCATTAGGGTCTGTCGGCAATTAACGCAACGGCAGTATTTTCGGAGACCTTTGCAAAACCACCAGATGTGGATGCAGTTCAAGGCGTAGCAGCGCAGCGAGTGCAGACATATCAAATAGATAGGCAAGCGAGCGGAGTACCCTAAAGGGCATAAACGCACAACGCAGAAATGCGCCGCAGATGGCGGTTTTGCAAAGGTCTCTTTTGGTCAAAATCCCCGTCTGCGGCATTAGGTAGCGTAGCGGACTTGCGAAGCTAAAATGCTCGCAAGGTGTTCAACCTTGCTGCGCTTTTTGCCTTGCATACGCGGTTTTTGCCTCAAAAAAACCGCTTCGCCGGTCAATTGTCGACAGACCCTAATCAGCAATTTATCAAATCAAGAAAAACACAGGAGAAAAAAGATGGCCAACCACGTTGCCCAAATCAAAATCCCCGCCGTTTACTATCGCGGCGGCACATCCAAAGGCATTTTCTTCAAACGCAGCGATCTGCCCGAAGCCGCACAAGAACCCGGCGCGGCACGCGATAAAATCCTGCTGCGCGTTATCGGCAGCCCCGACCCCTACGGCAAACAGATCGACGGCCTCGGCAACGCCTCTTCCTCCACCAGCAAAGCGGTGATTGTCGACAAAAGCAGCCGCGAAGGCCACGATGTCGATTATTTGTTCGGCCAAGTTGCCATCGACAAACCGTTTATTGATTGGAGCGGCAACTGCGGCAACCTCACCGCCGCCGTCGGCGCATTCGCCGTCAGCCAAGGTTTGATCGATCCTGCCAAAATACCGCAAAACGGCATCTGCACCGTGCATATTTGGCAGAAAAACATCGGCAAAACCATCGTTGCCCACATTCCGATCACCAACGGCGAAGTGCAGGAAACCGGCGATTTCGAGCTGGACGGCGTAACCTTTCCCGCCGCCGAGGTACAAATCGAATTTCTCGATCCCGCCGACGGCGAAGGCGATATGTTCCCCACCGGCAACCTGACGGACGAGCTGGACGTTCCCGGTATAGGCCGTCTGAAAGCCACGCTGATCAATTCAGGCATTCCCACCATTTTCGTGAACGCCGCCGATATCGGCTACACCGGCACCGAACTGCAAGACGATGTAAACAACGATGCCGCCGCGCTGGAAAAACTGGAAACCCTGCGCGCATACGGCGCCTTGAAAATGGGTTTGATTAAAGACCTCTCCGAAGCCGCCACCCGCCAGCACACCCCGAAAATCGCCTGGGTAGCCGCGCCGAAAGATTATGTTTCATCCAGCGGCAAAACAGTTAAGGCCGCCGATATCGATGTTTTGGTGCGCGCCATGAGTATGGGCAAACTGCACCACGCCATGATGGGCACCGCCTCGGTAGCCATCGCTACCGCCGCCGCCATTCCCGGCACTTTGGTGAATCAGGCTGCCGGCGGCGGCGAGCGCAACCAAGTGGTATTCGGCCACCCTTCCGGCACCCTGCGCGTGGGTGCAGCCGCCGAAATGCAAAACGGCAAATGGACAGCCACCAAAGCCTCGATGGGCCGCAGCGCGCGCATCATTATGGAAGGCTTTGTGCGCGTGCCGGGTGATTGCTTCTAAACCCGACTCACATCCAAAGCCAACCGCTTAACACGCTTTCACCCTGCCCTGCTTTAGGCTGCATTCGGTGTTTTGAGCAAAGACGGCTTCCAACTGATTTTGTCATATAAAGATTTCAGGCCGTCTGGAAAACAGTTTTCCAGACGGCCTGAAATCTTTATATAACTGCCGCCAGTGTATTTACTCACACTATATAGTTAACTCTTTCTCAAAAACTGCCGCCAAGGGCGCCAGCCTAATCACAGTTACAATAATAGCTTGAAAATAAAAAAGAGCCTGCATTTGCAGGCTCTTTTGCACTAATCGCAAGATTAGAATTTGTGACGCAGACCAACCAAACCGGCGGTGGTTTCAGCTTTGTTATCGCCGCTACCAGCTTTCAACCAACCAGCAGATACCATGGCGGTGGTGCGTTTAGAGAAGTCGTAGTCAGCACCCAAAACAACTTGTTTGTATTGAGTACCATCAACTTTGCCAGAAGCAGTCTTAGCTTTGAAGCCGTGCGCATAAGACAAGCGAGGAGTCACATTACCAAAACGGTAAGCACCGGTAACAGCAGCCTCATGGGTCTTCACACCAGGAGCGCCATCAGTACGCAGAGCATCATCATAGTCTTCATTATGAATTGCTGCGGTATAAGTGGTAACAGAATCCCAACCATTGGTGTATTGATAACCCAAACCTACAAACAGGTTATTGGCATCATAACCAGCCTCTAAACGGTGAACTTGACCACTCTTGCTGCTTGTGGTGTTATCGTCATTTCTTACAGTATAAGCTGATTTTTTATAGCCCAAACCGTATTGAGCAAAGAAGCCAGAGTTTTCGTAGTTCAAACCTGCATAGTAAGCAGAAGTATCGCTCAAGTCATCATCGCGACCGCTTGTAGATTGGTTGTCGCGCGGGGTGTATTGTACGTTAGCACTAAAACCACCGAATACGGGGGTGTCGTAACGGGCAGACACTACTTTAGTACCTGTACGGGTAAACACACCCAGTCCCAAAGCGTTGTTGTTGTATTCCCACGGATCAATAGTACCCATATCATCGAGCTGGGTAGCGATTTTACCGGCGCGAACAGTACCGAAGCCACCTTCCAAACCAATATAGGCTTCACGGTTACCCCAGCCAGAGCTAGTACCAGCGATAGAAGTTTTTTGCTCAACTTTCCAAATGGCATTCAGGTTGTTACCTACATGCTCATGACCTTTGAAACCGATGCGTGAACCGAAGTCAGCAATTTCAGTTTTGGTGTGATCTTTAGTGGTCTCGCCACCTACTTTAACTTTGGTTTGAGAAACTTCAACACCGCCTTTGATTTGGCCGTACAGGGTTACGTCGGCGAAAGCGGCAACAGGCAGGGCAGCCAGGCTCAAGGCAATCAGAGATTTTTTCATTGCTGTATTCCTTTTCTATCGTTTAAGAAAACAAACTCAAATGGGCATGAAACCATCCAAGCTTTGGCATTCATCGCAAGGTTAGCGATTTCATGTCTGCTAATATAATTGCTTCGTTGCAAAAAAACAAACTTTATCGGCTTTAAATGTGCCATCCCTTGGCAGAATGTGTGGGGTTTATTCCACACCATGAAGCAAATTCCTTTTAAATCATTGCTATACAAAAAAACCAACGAGATTTGGCACATTTGCAACAAATTGTCAGTTTGTGTTGTTTTTCGGCACCGTAAGGCTTTATCGGTTTTCAGACGGCTTGAACGGTAACGGTTTCGGCTACATCAAGCCTAAACTTCTTAACGCTATGATGCCTGCGGCGGCGGTAAACATGGCGCCGAAAGTGGTGATGCCGGTGATGTTGGCGGCTGCGGTGTCGTTACCGCCCATGGCTTTGGCCATCACATAGGCTGCGGCGGCTACGGGCGTGGCCGTCATCAGGAACAATACGCCGAACGCTACGCCACTCAGGCCGAAAGCCAAGCCTGTGATAACGGCGATAACGGGGGCCGCAAACAATCTTCCGATACTGGCTTGCAGGGAGATATCCGACATTTTCAGCATGGAGCGGATATCGAATGCGGCGCCGGCGCAAATCAGCGCCAGCGGCAATGAGATGTTGGCGACATACCCTGCGGTTTTCATAATGGGTTTGGGTACGGGAATATGGAAATGTTGCAGCAACAAAGCGGCCACGATGGCGAGAATCAATGGGTTGGTGAAGATTTTTTTGAGAATGTTGCCTGCTTTTTTATGCCATGCGCTGCCTTCGGCCCTGCTGAGGGTGATAACCGCCAAGATGTTGAACAATATGGTTATCAGGCCGGTATAAACCGCGCCGGCGGCTACGCCGCTTTCTCCGTAGGCGTTGAATACGAATGCCAAACCCATAATGCCCAGATTGGCACGGAATACGCCTTGTACGAACACGCCTTTATCGCGCGAGTCGGCAACAAATTTCCATGCGTAAAGTTCGGCGGCGGCAAAACAAACCAGCACGGATGCGGTGCCCGCCGCCAACAGCAGGGCTTGTTCGCCGTAGTTGATATTGCTTTCGGCAAGATTGGCAAACAGCAGGCACGGCAGGCCGTAGTGGTAAACCAGTTTGGAAGCTTGTGCGATAAAGTGTTCGTTAATTTGTGCCGCGCGGCGCAAAAATATGCCGAAGCCCAGCAGCAGGGTGCTGGGCAGGGTTACATTGATGGCAAACAAAACGGCGTCGGTAAAATTCTGCATGGATGGGTTTGAAACGGTTGTTCAGCAGGCGACAACAGCAGGTTATTCTAAAATATTATGATGTCGGCCGGACGGCTTGGCGGAGGTTTCCGGCCGTCTGAAACATGGTATATTCCGCCTGCCCCGCAAGGGCTTTGCGGCAGGCGTTTTCAGACGGCCTCAACGGTGTTTGCGCCTGCTTTGGCTTTAATCGGATATTGAAACATATATTATATAGTATGAACGACACTCTGCTTTATCTGTTGTTTGCCGCGTTTGCCGGCATTGGTTTGGGCGTTTTGCTTGCCTGGTTGTTTCTGCGTGCCAAACACCAAGCCCAAGCGCACCGTTTGCACACCGAGCTGGCCGCAGCCGAAACCCGCGCTGCGCAGATCGGGCCGCTGCAAAGCGAGCTGGATGAAAGCCGCCGCCGCGAACAGGAAATCCGTACCGAGCTGCAAGAAACATCAAGCCGTTTCGCCGCCGCCCGCCAGCATATCGAAAGCCTGCAAGAGCGCGAAAACGAATTGGGCCGTCTGAAAAACGATTACCGCGATTTGCAGCAGGAGCTGGCCGAAAGCCGAATCGGTTACGAGCGTTTGAACACCCAAATCGGGCAGGAGCGCCTCGCCCACGAAGAAAAAATGGCCCTGCTGGCCGAAGCCCGCCAAAGTTTGGCCGACCAGTTTCAAAACCTTGCCAACAATATTCTCGAAGAAAAAACCAAACGCTTCACCGAGCACAACGCCGAAAGCATCAGCCGCCTGCTCACCCCGCTCAACGAGCGTATGGGCAAATTCAGCGAGCTGGTGCAAAACACTTATGAAAAAGAAGCCAAAGAGCGGCTGACTTTGGAAAACGAACTCAAACGCCTGCAAAGCCTCAACAGCCAGCTTCATGCCGATGCCAAAGCGCTCACCGATGCGCTCACCGGCACGCAAAACAAAACCCAAGGCAACTGGGGCGAGATGATTTTGGAAACCGTGCTGGAGAATTCCGGCCTGGTTAAAGGGCGCGAATATTTCGTTCAGACGGCCTCCACCCGCACCGAAGAAGACGGCAGCGTCCGCCGCCTGCAACCCGACGTGCTCGTTAACCTGCCCGACAACAAGCAGATCATCATCGACAGCAAAGTGTCGCTTACCGCCTATGTGCGCTACACCCAAGCGCAAACGCCCGAAGCCGCCGAACGCGAACTGGCCGCCCACACCGCCAGCGTGCGCGCCCACATCAAAAGCCTGTCGCTCAAGCAATACAGCGATTTGGAAGGGGTGAACACGCTGGATTTCGTGTTTATGTTTATCCCCGTCGAGCCGGCCTATTTATTGGCCTTGCAGCACGACGACAGCCTGTTTCAAGAATGTTTCGACAAGCGCATCATGCCCGTCGGCCCCAGCACGCTGTTGGCAACCCTGCGCACGGTGGCGAATATCTGGCGCAACGAACAGCAAAACCAAAACGCGCTCGCCATCGCCGAAGAAGGCGGCAAGCTCTACGATAAATTCGTGGGCTTCGTTACCACGCTCGAGGGCGTGGGCAAAAACATCGAGCAGGCGCAAAGCCAATACCAGGCCGCCTACAAACAGCTTTACGAAGGCCGCGGCAATTTGGTCGGCCGCGCCGAAAAACTGCGCAAGCTGGGTGTGAAAGCCACCAAACAGCTTGAAAAAAGCCTGGCGGAAAAGGCGGCGGGCGAATTGCTCGAAGCACCTGAAGCGGAATCGGAAAATGGGGAAGAGAACGTGTAAATAGCCCAATGAGAAAAAGGCAGACAACTGCATTTGCTGCGGTCTGCCCGCCTGTGTTCGGTGCGGACTTTGCTTGTTTGGGTTTGAGATAATGCCGACTACTTTTTTATATAACCGCAGGCCGTCTGAAAGATTTCAGACGGCCTGCGGTTTTTGCAATATTAAAAAACATCGCCAAAAGTTTATTTGCCGTTATCGGCTTCAAGCACGGCAGGTGGCGAAAATATCTTGTTCTTTGCGGTATTCGGCGGTTTGCACATCGAAAACACCCAGCAGTGAATGGAACAGGTTGTCGTGCGAATAGCTGCGGCCGGCGTTGTTTTTCAGGCAGGCGGCCGATACGCCGCTGCTTTGGTACCAGCCCTGCTTCGCCCAAAAAATCATCGGCACTTGGGTTTGTGTTTTCGGGGCGACGGCATAAGGCGTGCCGTGCAGGTAGATGCCGTTTTCACCCAGCGATTCGCCGTGATCGGAAACATACCATAAGGCGCTGTCGGTGTCGGTTTGCCTGTCGAGCAGTTTGATGGTGGCAGCCAGCATATGATCGATATAGCGGATGGTGTTGTTATAGGTGTTTTGCAGCGCTGCGGTGCTGCAATCTTGCAACTGGTTGGTGTCGCAGGTGGGTTGGAAGGCTTTGAATTCGGGTGTGTAGCGCTTGTAATACGCAGGGCCGTGGCTGCCTATGGTGTGCAGCACAATGATGCCGTCGCCTTTCATGGTGCGGATTTCCTCTTCCAAGCCGTTGAGCAGCGCCATATCGAAACAGCCGTCATCTCCGCATTGGCCTGCTTGGGCGATGTCGCCGATATTGATGTGTTTGACGCGGTCGCACACGCCTTTGCAGCCGCCGTCGTTTTCACGCCAAGAGGCATAGAGACCGCTGCGTTGCAAAACATCCATCACGTTTTCTCGGTGCTTGGCGCGGCTGCCGTCGTAATCGTTGCGGTTCATATTGGAAAACATGCACGGCAGCGATACGGCGGTGGCGGTGCCGCAAGAAGATACATCGGGATAGTTGATCACGCCGGCAGTTTGCTTCAGCTCGGGCGTGGTATCGGGCGCGCCGGGGTTCAACCCCCAGT
>JBHALY010000083.1:0-13369 GCA_041827905.1 Neisseria dentiae | reverse complement strand
GCACCGTAAAACGTTTAACCCCAAAGCCATCAATCCTGCCGATCAGGTGAAAGTCAATGCCAAAGAAGGCCGTTTGCGTATGGTGAAAATGGAAGCCGTCAGGCCGTCTGAAACGGCAGACGAAACGGATTCGGACGGCAAAGAGGAGGGCAAAGCATGATTACCTTAACGCATTATCTGGTTTTGGCCGCACTTCTGTTCGGCATCAGTGCCATGGGCATTTTTATGAACCGCAAAAACGTGCTGATTCTGCTGATGTCGATCGAATTGATGCTGCTGGCGGTGAATTTCAACTTTATCGCGTTTTCGCAATACTTGGGCGACACGGCAGGGCAGATTTTCGTATTTTTCATCTTAACCGTGGCCGCCGCAGAATCCGCCATCGGCTTGGCGATTATGGTGCTGGTGTTCCGCAACCGCAATACGATTAACGTGGCCGATTTGGATACGTTGAAAGGCTGACGGGCAGGGCAAACTTACTAAAGGCCGTCTGAAAATCCAAGCGTGAAAAGCGATGAAATCCATTGACGAGCAAAGCCTGCAAAATGCTTTCCGCCTGTTTGAAAGCGGCGATATAAACCGAATCGAAGTCGGCACGACGGCAGGCTTGCAGCAGATTCACCGTTATCTCTTCGGCGGGCTGTATGAATTTGCCGGAGAAATCAGGGAAAACAATATTTCAAAAGGCGGTTTCCGTTTTGCCAACGCCCTTTACCTGAAAGAAGCGTTGGTCAAAATCGAGCAGATGCCGGAGCGGAATTTTGAAGAAATCATCGCCAAATATGTTGAAATGAACATTGCCCACCCGTTTTTGGAAGGCAACGGCAGAAGCACCCGCATTTGGCTGGATTTGGTGTTGAAGAAAAACCTGAAAAAAGTAGCGGATTGGCAAAACGTTGATAAAACCCTTTATTTGCAGGCGATGGAGCGCAGCCCCGTCAACGATTTGGAATTGCGCTTTTTATTGCAGAACAACCTGACCGATGATGTGGACAACCGCGAGATGATATTTAAAGGCATCGAGCAGTCGTATTATTACGAAGGGTATGAAAAGAGCTGAAAGGCCGTCTGAAAACAACCTGCAAATTGAAAACACAAGATTTAAAACAAACCGATTGAACCCTTAACCCCACCAAGCAGATAAGGTTAAAAAATGACTGATATGACTTTATATCTCGCCATCGCGTTGGCTCCCCTGGCAGGCTGCCTGCTGGCGGGCCTGTTCGGCAAGCAGATAGGCCGCGCGGGCGCGCACACGGTTACCATTTTGGGTGTGGCCGTTTCCACCGTGTTGTCGGCCTATGTGCTGTGGGGCTTTATCGACGGCTCGCGCGCCAAGTTCGACGAAAACGTTTATACCTGGCTCACCATGGGCGGCTTGGATTTCTCGGTCGGCTTCTTGGTTGACAGCCTAACCGCCATGATGATGGTGGTGGTAACGTTTGTGTCGCTGATGGTGCATATCTACACCATCGGCTATATGCACGATGAAAAAGTGGGCTATCAGCGTTTTTTCAGCTATATCTCGCTGTTTACTTTCTCCATGCTGATGCTGGTGATGAGCAACAACTTCGTCCAGCTCTTCTTCGGTTGGGAAGCGGTGGGTTTGGTGTCTTACCTGCTTATCGGTTTCTATTTCAAACGCGAAAGTGCGATTTTCGCCAACTTAAAAGCCTTTTTGGTGAACCGTGTGGGCGATTTCGGTTTTATTTTGGGCATCGGTTTGATTTTGGCCTATTTCGGCGGCAGCCTGCGCTATGCAGATGTGTTCGCTTATCTGCCAAACGTACAAAACGCCACCATCAGCCTGTTCCCCGGTGTGGAATGGAGCCTGATTACCGTTACCTGCCTGTTGTTGTTTGTGGGCGCGATGGGTAAATCGGCACAGTTTCCGCTCCACGTTTGGCTGCCCGACTCTATGGAAGGCCCGACGCCGATTTCGGCTTTGATTCACGCGGCCACCATGGTAACCGCCGGCTTGTTTATGGTGTCGCGCATGTCGCCGATTTACGAGCTTTCCACCACCGCCTTGAGCGTGATTATGGTGGTGGGCGCGATTACCGCACTGTTTATGGGCTTTTTGGGCACCATTCAAAACGACATCAAACGCGTGGTGGCTTATTCCACCCTGTCGCAATTGGGCTACATGACCGTGGCTTTGGGCGTGTCGGCCTATTCGATTGCGATGTTCCATGTGATGACCCACGCCTTCTTCAAGGCTCTGCTGTTCTTGGCTGCGGGCAGCGCCATTATCGGTATGCACCACGATCAGGATATGCGCCATATGGGCAACCTGAAAAAATATATGCCGATTACTTGGCTGACCATGCTGCTTGGCAACTTGGCGCTGATCGGCACACCGTTTTTCTCCGGTTTCTATTCGAAAGATTCGATTATCGAAGCCGTGCATTTCAGCAATCTGCCCGGCAGCGGTTTCGCCTATTTTGCCGTGCTCGCCAGCGTGTTTGTTACCGCTTTCTATGCTTTCCGCCAATACTTTATGGTGTTCCACGGCAAAGAAAAATGGCGCGAATTGCCTGAGCACCATGATGACCATCATCATGACGACGGTCATCATCACGGCTTGGGCAAAAACGACAACCCGCACGAAAGCCCGTGGGTGGTTACTTTGCCGCTGATTTTATTGGCCATTCCGTCGGTGCTTATCGGCTATATCGCCATCGAACCCATGCTCTACGGCGATTTCTTCAAAGATGTGATTTATGTGAACCACGAAGCCCATCCCGTGATGGCGAAAATGGCCGAAGCCTTCCACGGCCCGCTGGCCATGGTTTCACACAGCCTGCACACGCCCGTGCTCTACCTTGCCATTGCCGGCGTGGTAACGGCATGGCTGCTGTATGTGAAAGCTCCGAACCTGCCGGCCAAGATTGCCGCCGCCTTCAAGCCGGTTTACACCCTGCTCGACAACAAATACTACTTAGACGTGATTTACTTCAACGTATTTGCCAAAGGCAGCCGCGCATTGGGTAATTTCTTCTGGAAAGTGGGCGATACCGCCATTATCGACAACGGTATCGTCAACGGCTCGGCCAAAGCCGTCGGCGCCATTGCCGCCCAAGTGCGCAAAATGCAAACCGGCTTTATCTACACCTACGCCGCCGCCATGGTGTTCGGCGTGCTGGTGCTGATTGTGGCGTTTTTCTGGGGGCTTTGGTTTCAATAAGGCCGTCTGAAAAGAAATAGGATTTTGAAAATGGAAAAAAGACTTTTTGACGGAACCGTCCGTTTTGAACAGGTGCGGGGTGTCGGCACGATGAAGGTCGATTTTCTGCCCAATCAGCGCGTTTATACGCTGATTGGGGAAAACGGAGTGGGTAAAACTAAATTTTTGGAGTGTTTGTTTACAGTTTTATTGCTGACTTATTCTCGGGTCAGGAAAAAGCCTACGTGGATTTATAAAAAGCTATTTCCATTTAATAAAGTTGAATTACCGATTATAAAGGAGGATTTTCAACGCTTTCCGGAGAGTTTTTATCTTCCTGATAATGCGCCCACTCTGTTTGAAAAGTACCAACATGATACTCCGGTTGTTTACTTGGCTGCACAAAGTCGTGGCGGTATTAAGAATGCGGAAAATGCTATTCAGCAATTGGGAGATTATGAACAGCGCTCGGATAAATATTTAGAAAGAATTTTTTCGATATTCAATAATGAACGTAATGTAACGAACTTCAAAAACCTGAATATGGATACCAACATAGAAGAGTGGATTATCCAACGCGCTCAGTCTGCAAACCCGTATCAGGTAAAAGAAGACAACCGTAAAGTAGAAATTGATACCTTATTAGATTTGCTGAACCGTATCGACAAACGTATTGATAAAGATTTTTTGGAAATTTCAGGCAGCAACCGCGTATTTATCAAGGTGGAAGACAAGAAAACCGAGCTATCTGATTTATCCAGCGGCTTTACCTCGATTTTGAAAATCATCCAATCGATTATTGCAGGATATAGCTACTTTACCAATGAAGTACAAATAGCAAATGTGCGGGGTGTGGTGCTGATTGATGAAATCGAAAGTCATCTGCATAACGAATGGCAGGTTAAAATTGTTCCGTTGCTGAAAAAACTTTTTCCAAACACCACGTTTTTTATTACCACACATTCGTCTTTGGTTATCAGCCAGTTGGAACAGGGGGAAGCCTACCGTTTGCAGCGCAGCAAGGAAGATGGTGTGGTATACGGCAAAGTGATTGATTATCCGAGCCAAGCGTCTTTCGTCGATTTGCTGAACGAAGCTTTTGGTGTGGATTTAAACAGCTTGAAAATTCAGCGGGCAAAAGAGCGCAGCCAAAAAGAGGCCAAACTGGCTTTGTTGGATTTAGTACAACGAGAATTGGGTCAACAGGGGGAATAATGTCGGATTATTTATTGGATACCAATTATCTGATTTATTTGGCAGATGCCGATTCCGATCAAACCAAACGCCGTGAAATTTTGCAGGATTTTGCCGATAAGTTGGGGCAAGAGGAAAGTCGCTTCTTTTTAACACCGTTAATTCGCTACGAAGTATTACGCGGCGTAGGTTGGGAAGATAACGTAAAGCTGCAAGTATTATCCGATGTTTTGACACAATTCGAGTCTTTGGATATTACTCAGGGTGTAGCTGATTTGGCAGGGGAGTTATACAGGTTTGATAAATTTGAAGCCGAACGGACACAATCCGGTAAAAATCTAGAAAAGCGTAAATTCGATATGTTTCATTTTGCTACTGCAAAAGTGAGTCATTTAGAGATTTTATCGAAAGACAGCGACTTGGCAAGAATCGAAGCGTTACATACGCAGATGCAGGCAGAAAAGGCTAATGCCGTCTGAAACCTGTACCGCATAAAAACACACAACAACTTTTGATTTACAAAACCACAGGAAAAAACCATGTTTTCCAACCACCTACTCAGCTTGGCAATATGGGTGCCGATTATCGCCGGCGTGCTGGTTCTGGCCACAGGCTCGGACCGCCGTGCGCCGTTGGCACGCATTCTTGCCTTTATCGGTTCGCTGGCGGGATTTTTGGTCACGCTGCCGCTGTTTACCCGTTTCGACCGTTTGAACGGCGGCTATCAGTTTGCCGAATTCCACCAGTGGATTCCCGCGCTGAATATCAATTACGCGCTGGGTGTGGACGGTATTTCGGTGCTGTTCATCATTCTGAACGCCTTTATCACGCTGATGGTGGTGCTGGCGGGTTGGGAAGTGATTCAGAAACGCCCCGCGCAGTATATGGCGGCTTTTCTGATTATGTCCGGCCTGATTAACGGTGCGTTTGCCGCGCAGGATGCGATTCTGTTTTATGTGTTCTTCGAGGGCATGCTGATTCCGCTCTACCTGATTATCGGTATGTGGGGCGGCCCGCGCCGCGTGTATGCCTCGGTGAAGCTGTTTCTCTACACCCTGCTTGGTTCGCTGCTGATGTTGGTGGGTTTGGTTTACCTGTCTTATCAGGCCGGCGGCAGCTTTTCGATTGTGGACTTCCAAAACCTGAAACAGATTCCGCTGGGCGTGCAGCAGTTGCTGTTTATCGCGTTTTTCCTGTCTTTCGCGGTGAAAGTGCCGATGTGGCCGGTGCACACCTGGCTGCCCGATGCCCACGTTGAAGCACCGACGGGCGGTTCTATGGTGTTGGCGGCGATTACGCTGAAAGTGGGTGCCTACGGTTTCCTGCGTTTTATCCTACCGATTCTGCCCGACGCGTCGCGCTATTTCGCGCCCGCAATTGTGGTGCTGAGCCTGATTGCGGTGATTTATATCGGCATGGTGGCGTTGGTGCAGACCGATATGAAAAAGCTGGTGGCTTATTCTTCTATCAGCCACATGGGTTTCGTTACTTTGGGTATGTTCCTGTTTGTTGACGGCCATCTGAACGACTGGGCGTTGAAAGGTGCGGTTATCCAGATGATTTCGCACGGTTTTGTTTCTGCCGCGATGTTTATGTGCATCGGCGTGATGTACGACCGCCTGCACAGCCGCAATATCGCCGATTACGGCGGCGTGGTAAACGTGATGCCGAAATTCGCCGCTTTTATGATGCTCTTCGGCATGGCCAATGCCGGTTTGCCCGCCACTTCGGGTTTTGTGGGCGAATTTATGGTGATTATGGGCGCGGTGGAAGTGAATTTCTGGGTGGGCGCACTGGCCGTGCTGACGCTGATTTACGGTGCTTCTTATACCTTGTGGATGTATAAGCGCGTGATTTTCGGCGAAATCACCAACCCCGAAGTGAAAGAAATGAAAGACATCAACTGCCGCGAGTTCGCTATTCTGGCTATTTTGGCGGTGGCGGTGTTGGGTATGGGCCTGTATCCCGTGGCGTTTATCGAAGTTATCCATCAGGCTGCCAACGATTTGATCAGCCAAGTGGCGCAAAGCAAGATTTGAGGTGTGTGAATGAACTGGACCGATTTGAATTTAATCCCCGCCATGCCTGAAATTGTGCTGCTTGTGGCGTTGTGTGTGGTGTTGCTGGCGGATTTGTGGGTAAAAGACGAAAACCGCTTCATCACCCATATCCTGAGCCTGCTTTCTTTGGCGGCGGTGGCGGTTACGCAATGGCTGGTGTGGACGCCCGACAGTGTGTACACGTTCGGCGGCATGTATATTGCCGACGGTATGTCGCGCCTGTCGAAAATGGTGATGTATGCCGGCTTGTTCGCCTTGTTTGTGTACAGCAAACCGTATAACCAGGCGCGCAACATTTTTAAAGGCGAGTTTTACACCTTGTCGCTGTTCGCCCTTATCGGCATGAGCGTGATGGTGAGCGCGGGGCACTTCCTCACCGCCTATATCGGTTTGGAGCTGCTGTCGCTGTCACTTTATGCCATGATTGCCTTGCGCCGCGATTCGGCCAAAGCCGCCGAGGCCGCGCTGAAATATTTCGTGCTGGGCGCGCTTGCTTCGGGCTTGCTGCTATACGGTATTTCCATGGTGTATGGCGCCACCGGTTCGCTGGAGTTCGCCACTGTGCTGGCAACGGCCTACGACGGCCAAGCGCAGGAATGGCTGCTGAAGCTCGGCGTGGTGTTTATCGTGGTGGCGGTGGCGTTCAAGCTGGGTGCGGTGCCGTTTCATATGTGGGTGCCCGATGTGTATCAGGGCGCGCCCACTTCGGTGGCCGCTTTTGTGGGCAGCGTGCCGAAAATCGCCGCCGTGGTGTTTGCTTTCCGCATTTTGGTAACGGGTTTGGGTACGGTTCAGCACGATTGGACGCAGATGCTGGCGATTCTCGCCGTGGCTTCGCTGTTGGTCGGCAATCTGGCGGCGATTATGCAAACCAATATCAAGCGTATGTTTGCCTATTCCACCATTTCCCATATGGGCTTTATCCTGCTGGCGTTTATGGCGGGTGCGTTGGGCTTTACCGCCGGTTTGTATTACGCCATCGCTTATGTGGTGATGGGCTTGGTGGGCTTCGGCGTGTTGATGCTGTTGTCTAACGAAGCCGTGGAGTGCGAAGAAGTCAACGATTTGGCCGGTTTGAACCAGCGCAATGCCTGGTATGCCTTTCTGATGCTGCTGGCAATGTTTTCAATGGCCGGCATTCCGCCGCTGATGGGTTTTTATGCCAAGTTTGCCGTGATTAAGGCGTTGTTGTCGCAAGGTTATATTTGGCTGTCGGTGTTTGCCGTGGTGATGAGCCTGATTGGCGCGTTCTACTACCTGCGCGTGGTGAAAGTGATGTATTTCGACCCTGCTGCCAACGAGCAGCCTGTCGGCAGCAATGCGGCGGCAAAAGTGTTTTTATCGGTTAACGCCGCGCTGTTGCTGGTTTGGGGTGTGATGCCGCAAAGCGTGATGGACTGGTGTTTGAAAGCGCTGGAGAACACTCTGTAATAAGCCTTGCAGGCTTATCCAAACCGAACGGCAACCCCACGGGCGTTGCCGTTTTTGCTAATATGGCGGCCGCGCCGAAAATTTTTCAGACGGCCTTAAGGGTGGTGCGCTATCGTCGGTTACCGCCTATACCTGACAAATAAAATAAAGGCGGAAGTCTTTGCAAAAATACCTCAAGGCCGTCTGAATCAACACAAGGTTTCCGTATGACCGCATCTATGTATATTTTATTGCTGCTGGCATTTATTTTCGCCAACACCCCGTTTCTTACCCCGCGCCTGCTCGGTATTTTCCCGCTCAAGCGCAAGCATTTCGGCCATCACTTGTTCGAGCTGTTTGTCGGTTTCGGCATCACCGCCGGTTTGGCGCGTTTGCTCGAATCGCGGGCGGGAAGCGTGCATCCGCAGGATTGGGAATTTTATGCCGTGGTTGTGTGCCTGTATCTTATTTTCGCCTTTCCCGCCTTTGTGTGGCGGTATTTCTGGCATGGTCGCAACCGCGAATAACCGCAACTTTATTTTTTCAGACGGCCTGTTTGGTTTTGAGGCCGTCTGAAAACACCGCTGAAAGAATCATTATGCAGATCGAAAACTTATCCCAAGCCGGGTTGATTGTAGTGAAAGTCGGTTCCAGCCTGGTTACCGCCGAAGGGCGCGGCATCGACCAAGCCGCGCTCAACTTGTGGGCCGCGCAGATTGTGGCGTTGAAACAAAACGGCGTGAACGTGGTGTTTGTGTCCAGCGGTGCCATTGCCGAAGGCATCAAACGCTTGGGTTGGCCGAAGCGGCCCAAAGCGCTCAACGAGCTGCAAGCGGCGGCGGCGGTGGGGCAGATGGGCATCGCGCAGGCATATGAAGCGGCGTTCCGCCCACATAACGTGCACACCGCGCAGATTCTGCTCACTCACGAAGATTTGAGCAACCGCACCCGTTATCTCAACGCCCGCAGCACCCTGCTGACGCTGCTCGAAAAAGGCATTGTGCCGATTATCAATGAAAACGACACCGTTACCACCGATGAAATCAAACTCGGCGATAACGACACTTTGGGCGCGCTGGTTACCAATCTGGTTGATGCCGACGCCCTGATTATCCTCACCGACCAGCAAGGCCTGTACGACAGCGATCCGCGCAAAAACCCGCAGGCGCAGTTTATCAGCCGCATTGCCGCCGAACACCCCGATTTGGAAAACATGGCGGGCGGCGCGGGCAGCGGCGTCGGCACCGGCGGTATGTATACCAAAGTGCTGGCGGCCAAGCGCGCCGCCTTGAGCGGGGCGGCCACCGTGGTGGCATCGGGCCGCGAACCGGACGTATTGCTGCGCCTGCATCGCGGCGAAAGCATAGGCACGCTGTTTACCAGCGGCCACAGCCGCGTTGCCGCCCGCAAACAATGGCTGCTCGGCCATGTACAGATGGTGGGCAGCCTGGTGGTGGACGACGGGGCGGAAAAAGCGCTTACCGCACATCACCGCAGCCTGCTGCCCGTGGGCTGCGTGCGGGTGAACGGCCATTTCCACCGGGGCGAGCTGGTGGCGGTGTTGAACACCGAGGGCAGGGAAATCGCCCGCGGTTTGGTTAATTACAGCAGCGGAGAAATCGGTAAAATTTTAAAAACGCCGTCTGAACAAATCGCCGCCAAGCTCGGCTATATCAACGAAGAAGAGCTGATACACCGCGACAATATGGCGCTGCACCGCTGAAAGCGGTAGTACGGGCAGGCAGAGACCTTTGCAAAACCCCCATCTGCGGCGCATTTCTGCGTTGTGCGCTGCTCGCTCGCTTGCCTAACTCCATGTTATGTCTGCGCTCGCTGTGCTGCTACGCCTTGAACTGCATCCACATCTGGGGGTTTTACAAAGGTCTCAGGCTGGGGTTTTTACAAAAATACCTTAAGGCCGTCTGAAAGTATGACGGAGCTGTTACTAAGTAAGTAGTTTGACTATAGCTGCGAAAAGCTGCAAACCGCGGCAGAGAAAAAGAAGTTTTGAGAAGTAAAAATAAGTTTACCGGCTATAAAAAATTCAGACGGCCTTAATATAGGCCGTAAGTGAACAAATTCGGAAAACAACCATGATTTCCCTAACCACATTAATCATAGCAGGCGTGTTGCTGGCCGCTGCGCTGATTGCCTCCGTGTTGGTGCCGAACCCGATTACGTGGCTGATCACGTTGGTGTTGGGCGGCCTGTTTTTCTTTATCTTGCTGCCGAAATATCAGGGAGAACAGCAAGCTGTGAGAAGCGGGGTGGAGATTCAGGCGGCCGTGCAGGAGGTGCGGGAGTGGAGCCGTAAAACGGGCGACGGCAACTATATCGACCAATATGAAATCATCGCCGTTGCGCCGAACCCGCACAACGGCAAAATCCAAACATTCGTCAGCCCGCCGATGGCGCAAAACCCCAAGCCTTATTTGGGCGACAGCGTTAAGGTGAAGGTGGATTGGTCCAACCCCAAAGCCTATGTGATGGATTTGTCGTTTCTGCCGTTTAAGGTGCATTGACAACAAAGCAGGGCAGGGCTTCAGGCCGTCTGAAAAGCCTTTAAAGCTGCTCTTGCAACACCGCTTCGATTTTGGCAATCAACACGTCCACCGCCACATTGTTCTGTTCGTCGCAGGGGATAATCATGTGTGCGTAACGTTTGGTCGGTTCGACAAACTGGTTGTGCATGGGGCGGACCTGGCCGGTGTATTGCGCAACCACCGATTCCACCGAGCGCCCGCGTTCTTGGATATCGCGCAGCATTCTGCGGATAAAGCGCAAATCGGCATCGGTGTCGACAAACAACTTGATGTCCATCAGATTGCGGATTTTTTCATCATATAAAGCCAAAATCCCTTCCAAAATAATCATGTCCACCGGTTCTTGGCGGATGGTTTCCGCCGCACGCAGATAGGTTTTGTAGTTATGCTGCGGCAATTCCACCGCTTTGCGTTGCAAAAGCTGCGTCAGGTGTGCGTGAAGCAGGTCGTTGTCGTAGGCGCAGGGGTGGTCGTAGTTTTGCCGCTGCCGCTCTTCAAACGAAAGGTGCGGCTGGTCAACATAGTAATAATCCTGCTCGATAATCGTAATCGAACGGCCGCTGAAACGGCGGTATATCGCTTGCGATACGGTGGTTTTGCCGGAGCCGGAGCCGCCGGCCACGCCGATAATCACGGGCTTTTTCATCATTAAACTGTTCCGGAAGAAAATGAGCGGTATTATATCAAGAAAAGCGGAGCCGTCTGAAAGCAGGCCGGGAGGCTGCGCCGATGTCTCTGCCTGTGCGCCCGAACGCAATATCCGATACAATTAAGGCCGTCTGAAAAAAGGAACCACCACATGGCAAAACCCAAAGGCGGCTTAGGCCGCGGCTTAGATTCACTGATTTCCAACAATATCGACGACGGCGGTAACGACCGCCTCACCACGGTGGCCGTATCCGATATACAGCCCGGCCGCTACCAGCCGCGCGTGCAGATGGACGACGAAGCCCTGCACGAGTTGGCCGAATCGATTAAAGCGCAAGGCGTTATCCAACCCGTTATCGTGCGCGAACGCGGCCTGTCGCAATACGAACTGATTGCCGGCGAACGCCGCTGGCGTGCCAGCCAACTGGCCGGGTTAACCGAAATCCCCGTGGTGGTCAAAAGCATCAGCGACGAAGCCGCCTTGGCGATGGGACTGATTGAAAACCTGCAACGCGAAAATCTCAACCCCATCGAAGAAGCACGCGGATTGAAACGCCTGGCCGACGAATTCAGCTTAACGCACGAAACCATCGCCAAAGCCGTTGGCAAAAGCCGCAGCGCCATTTCCAACAGCCTGCGCCTTTTGGGGTTGCCCGAGCCGGTTCAGGATATGCTTTATCAGCGCCGTTTGGAAATGGGCCATGCCCGCGCCCTGTTAACCCTACCGGTGGTCGACCAACTGTTGTTGGCGCAGAAAGCCGTGAAAAACGGCTGGTCGGTACGTGAAGTCGAACGCCGCAGCCAGTTGATGCACCAAGGCAAAAAGGCGGAAACCATCAAAAAAATCAACCCCGATATCCGCCGTTTGAACGATGCCATTACCGACAAACTGGGCGTGAATGCCGAAGTTCAGACCCGAAACCAGAAAAAAGGCAAAATCGTTTTGTATTTCGATACCCCCGAAACGCTGGAAAACCTGTTGCAGCAACTCGGGGTGGAATATGATGCTTGAACCGTTGTAACTGCCTAGACAGGCCGTCTGAAGATTCAGACGGCCTTTGTTTTGATATAAACAACTTATAAAAGCCGGGAAAAAAAGCAGATTATGCACAAATAAGCAGAGATTCCGCTGTTTAATTTTTAATATAATGTAGTATCATGTAGTGGCCTTGCGGCGGCATACCGAACAGTGCGGAAATAAAACAAAACCGAGTCAGATATTTGATTCACAAAGGTTAACAATTGTCTTGACGCTTAAACACATCTTGATTATAGTAGCCCCGCTTAATCTGCCTTCGGCTTACGTTATATGAATAAGATTGTGTATGCACAATTCGCGGCATTGGCGGTAACGGCTGCGTTGTGCGCCCTTGTAGGCGGCAGTAGCGGTTTTTGGTCTGCATTGGCAGGCGGATTGAGTTACTTGCTGCCCTCGGCAGCTGCGGTATTACTTCTAAAAATTTTCAGGCCATACCCGCAATGGGCGGGAAAGATATTTCTGCTGGGAGAAGGTTTAAAAGTAATGCTGGCTTTGGTGTTGATGCTGGTCGTTTTCGCAATCTGGCATGAAACGCTGAAATTCCTGCCCTTTATCGCAGGGTTGTTTGTAGTCAGCCATCTGGTTTTTTTAGCATTGTTGAGAGTTAGAGACTATGGCAGGTGAATCGATGACTGCTGCCGACTACATCAAGCACCACTTACAGAGCTTGACGAGTCTGCAGGATGTAACCCAAGGGCAAGGCCTGAAAAATATCGCCGATTTTTCATTTATCAACCTAGATGCAATCTTTTTTGCCGTGGTTTTGGGTGTGGTCGGCAGCTTCTTTCTGTGGCGCGGTGCCAAAAAGGCGACCGCCGGCGTTCCCGGGCGTTTTCAGGCGGCCGTAGAAATACTTTTCGAATTCGTGGACGATATGTGTAAAAGCATCGTACACAACGAGCAGTCGCGCAAATTCGTGGCCCCGCTGGGCTTAACGCTGTTTGTGTGGATTTTCCTGATGAACGCAATGGACTTGCTGCCGGTAGATTTGCTGCCTTTGGGTTGGCAGATGGCAACCGGTGAGCACCACGCCCTATTGCGTGTCGTGCCTACTGCAGATTTGAACACCACTTTGGCTCTGGCCATCGGTGTGTTGCTGATTTGCCTTTACTACAATATCAAAATCAAAGGTTTCGGCGGCTGGATGCACGAAATGTTCACCGCACCTTTCGGTCCTTGGCTGGCTCCTGCCAACTTTATCCTGAATATCGTAGAATTTCTGTCTAAAACCGTATCGCACGGTATGCGGTTGTTCGGCAATATGTATGCCGGCGAGCTGGTGTTCCTACTGATTGCCTTGCTGGGCGGT
>JBHALY010000082.1:0-10069 GCA_041827905.1 Neisseria dentiae | reverse complement strand
GTGTTGGTGTTTTTCGGCTGGCTGGGCGTGCTGGGCACGGAATACCTGCACACAGGCCGTCTGAACGCCGCCTCGTGGCTGCCCGCTACGGCATTGGGTTTGTGGTGCGCGATGGTGTTGAATATCAACAATATGCGCGACATCGCCTCCGACCGGCTGGCGGGCAAAACCACTGTTGCCGTGCGCTTGGGGCTGCCGCGCGCCAAAATCTACCATACCGTGCTGCTGCTGGCGGCGGCGGCGGCGTGGGCGCTGTGGCTGCCGCTGCATTTTGGCGGCAGCCTGTTTCTTTTATGCGCCGCATTGCTGGCGGCTTCGGCCATCCACTTGTATTTGCTGAAAAAAGCCCAATCTAGTGCTGAGTTGGACAAGCTCCTGCCGCAATGGAGCATCACGGTTTTGCTGTGGATATTGCTGTTATGGCTGAATGCGCCGCTTTAGGCGCAACTTTGTTTGGCAGACAGCGCGGCCCGGCAACGGCCATACGCCAACCGTTCGTAATAATTTCCAGCAAAAATCTTTGATTTGCTGTTAAAATCCGTTTCCTTAATCATTTTCACACCACAATAGGACAAACGCCATGCAAAACGACGTTTACGACTACACCCAAACCGCCGGCGCGGTTCAGAAAAATACCGTATTGCGCAAAACCTACGGCCTGCTCGGCATTTCATTCATTCCCTGCGCCATCGGTGCGTTTCTCAGCAGCCAGGCCGGCATCAACCTGTATGCCATGTTCGGCAACCGCTGGATTGCGTTCGGCGTGGTGCTGGCCTTTTTCTACGGTATGTGTTTCTTAATCGAAAAAAACCGTTACAGCAACACCGGCGCGGCGTTGCTGATGGTGTTCACCTTCGGCATGGGCGTGTTGATCAGCCCGCTGCTGCAATACAGCCTCAGCTTCAGCAACGGCGCGCAAATCGTCGGCCTTGCCGCCGCCATGACCGCAGCCGTGTTCTTCACCATGGCCGCCGTGGCGCGCCGCACCAAAGCCGATATGAACAGCCTCGGCCGCTTCCTGCTGGTGGGCGCGGTGGTGCTGATGGTGGGCGTGGTGGCCAATATGTTCCTGCAAATACCCGCGTTTTCACTCGCCCTTTCGGCCGCTTTCGTGATTTTCAGCTCACTGATGATTATGTGGCAGATCCGCACCGTTATCGACGGCGGCGAAACCAGCCACATCAGCGCCGCGTTAACCATCTTTATCTCTATCTATAATATCTTCAGCAGCCTGCTGAATATTCTGCTCTCTTTGGGCGGCGAAGATTGATTTAACGCACAAACAGCCGTAAAAGGCCGTCTGAAACGCATTCAGACGGCCTGAGACCTTTACAAAACCCCCGGATGCGGATGCAGTTCAAGGCGTAGCAGCGCAGCGAGCGCAGGCATAACATGGAGTTAGGCAAGCGAGCGAGCAGCGCACAACGCAGAAATGCGCCGCAGATGGGGGTTTTGCAAAGGTCTCGGCCTTTTTCTTTGACATCCTCCCTGCCAGCCTTTATCCTGCCGACCATCTTGCCTGCATTGCACGCCCACCTGATTTCTTTGATATGACTACCCACGTTCTGCGCCGCGCCGTTTATGCCGGCAGTTTCGATCCGCCGACCAACGGCCATTTGTGGATGATACGCGAAGCACAAGCCCTGTTCGACGAATTAATCGTGTCCATCGGCGTTAACCCCGACAAAAAAAGCACCTACACCGTGGCGGAACGGCAAGCCATGCTCGAAGCCATTTCCAGTGAATTTCCCAACGTGCGCATCACCTCGTTTGAAAACCAGTTTCTGGTCAACTATGCCCACAGCGTCGGCGCCAAATTCATCGTGCGCGGCATACGCACGGCCTCCGACTACGAATACGAGCGCACCATACGCTATATCAATTCCGACCTTCACCCCAATATCGCCACGGTGTTTCTGATGCCGCCGCGCGAATTCGCCGAAGTTTCCTCCACCATGGTGAAAGGCATGGTCGGCCCCGACGGCTGGCGCGACATGATACGCCGCTATGTGCCCGTGGCGGTGTACGACAAAATCCTGCAAGACAACCAAAGCACTTAACCCGCCTTTTGCAAAACGGCAGAGGCCGTCTGAATATACTTTCAGACGGCCTCTGCCGTTTGGCCCGAACCGTTTCCGCGCACTTGCCAAGCTGCCTAAAACATCATAAGGTTACACCAAACTACAAACAGCCGCCTATGGTGAACCCACTTACTCCGTTACCGCGCTGCTGCGCCTTGCCGTGCTATTCGCACTCTCTGCGGCTTGCCGCCTTGTACCGGAGTAATTGGGTTCACGATAACGGCAACCGCAAAGGAAGAAAATAAAAATGCCCCGACAACTCACCCAGCAACTGGGGCGGGAAGTGGCCGAAACCATGCTCGAAGGTTTCAACAAACACTACCGCCTTTTCCGAGAAGTTACCGAGCGCGCCAAAGAGCTTTTCGAACAGAAAAACTGGCGCGGCATTCAAGATTTGGTGGCCGAGCGCATTCAGATGTACGACCAGCGCGTGCGCGAAGCCGTCGATACCCTGCGCAGCGAGCACGCCGCCACCGCCTTAAGCGATGATGTATGGGCGGCGGCCAAAACCGAATACATCGCCCTGCTCGTCAACCACAAACAGCCCGAGCTGGCGGAAACCTTTTTCAACTCGGTTTCCACCAAACTCTTGGCCAAAGAATATTTCAACAACCAGTTTATCTTCGTCAAACCCTCCACCAGCACCGAATACATCGACTCCAATCCGCCCACGTTCCGCTCGTTTTATCCCGAAACGCAAGGGCTGCGCGGCTGCCTGCGCAACATACTGCGCCACTTCGGCTGGAACGTGCCGTTTGCCGATCTCAACCGCGACATCGGCAATATCCTGCGCGCCGCCCGCCGGCACTTTCAGGCCGAATGGCCGCCGCAGGAAATGAACCTGCACGTGCGCGTGCTCAACTCACCGTTTTACCGCAACAAAGGCGCCTATATTTTCGGGCAGATTGTCAACGGCGCCGTGCGCCACCCGTTTGCACTGGCCGTGCTGCACGACGAAGCCTCAGGCCGTCTGAAAGTGGATGCCGCCCTGTTTGAAGCCCAGCAGATTGCCGTGCTGTTTTCATTCGCCCGCGCCTATTTTCTGGTGGACATGCCCGTGCCCAGCGGCTACATCCGCTTTCTGCACGATATGCTGCCGATGCGCGCACCCGGCGACCTCTACACCATGGTCGGCCTGCAAAAACAAGGCAAAAACATCTGGTGGCGCGAGTTTGCCCAACACCTCGAATACTCGCACGACAAATTCATCCTCGCCCCCGGCGTGAAAGGGCTGGTGATGAGCGTGTTTACGCTGCCGTCGTTTCCCTATGTGTTTAAAGTGATTAAAGACAAATTCGGCCCCAACAAAGATTTCGACCGCGAATACGTGCGCCAAAAATACCTGCTGGTGAAAAAACACGACCGCGTCGGGCGCATGGCCGATACGCTCGAATTTTCCAACGTCGCCCTGCCCAAATCGCGCTGCGACGAAGAGTTTCTCAACGAAATGCGCACGCTCGCGCCGAGCCAGTTTGAAGAAAACGAAGAATGGGCGATTATCAAACACGTTTACGTCGAATACCGCCTCAAACCGCTCAACCTCTTTATGCAGCGTGCCAAACCCGCCGACAAAGCCGCCGCCGTTATCGACTACGGCTACGCGCTCAAAGAGCTGGCCTCGGCCAACATCTTTCCCGGCGACATGCTCTATAAAAACTTCGGCATGACCCGTTTCGGCCGCGTGATTTTCTACGACTACGACGAAATCGAATACATGACCGACTGCAACTTCCGCAAAATCCCGCCCGCGCCCAACCCCGAATACGAAATGTCGGGCGAAGTTTGGTATCCCGTCAACAAAGGCGACGTTTTCCCCGAAGAATTCGGCCCGTTCCTGCTCGGCGAACCCGACGTGCGGCAAGTGTTCCTGCAACACCACAAAGACCTGCTCACCCCCGAATTCTGGCAGGGTAAAAAAGAGCGGCTGCAACAGGGGCTGTATGACGACTTCTTCCCCTACCCGCAATCCGTCCGCTTCACCCCCGACCAAACCGCCGCCGGGCTGGCGGGCGATGCCGATGCTTAACCCTCAAACAAAGGCAACACGCACAAAAAGGCCGTCTGAAATATTCAACCATCGTCATTCCCGCGTAGGCGGGAATCCAGTCGTTTTTTTCGTAAGCTATTGAAATAAAATACTTAATGGTTTAAAGGCTGGATTCCCGCCTACGCGGGAATGACGAGGCACAAACCTTTTCAGGGTTGAATTGGTTTTTTTGCAAAGGTTTCGGCCTTTGTTTCCCTATTTCAAAAACTCAGCATTATTTGGCGGCCGACCCGGCATGCAGTTTTTTGGGCGGCCCGGTTGGCGCGGCGGATTTCAGCTGCGACGGCCTTGATTCCGTTTCTCGCGCC
Organism: Neisseria dentiae; assembly: GCA_041827905.1. GTDB lineage: Bacteria > Pseudomonadota > Gammaproteobacteria > Burkholderiales > Neisseriaceae > Neisseria > Neisseria dentiae_B. The sequence continues at coordinate 5,633 of JBHALY010000082.1, read as the reverse complement.
TTTCCAAAAGGCCTCAACGGCAAAGTTCAGTTCGCACTTTACGCCGGTGCGCGGATAGCCGGACAAACGGGAAGTATTCGTAAGGTATCCTTTACGGGAATATCCGCTGAAACAATTTGTCAGGCCGGCGTCATTCATGCAATACAATATGGTTTTAGGCCGTCTGAAAATGAACAGGGCTGAGTTTTGCACAACGTAAGCAAGTAAAAAGAAGCGGATAAGGAGCGGAAGGTGGATTTGAAAAGGCTGAAATATTTCTGCGCCGTGGTTGAGCACGGCAGTATCAGCAAGGCGGCGCAGGCGCTGCATATTTCCCAGCCGCCGCTGAGCAAGCGGTTGCAGGAGCTGGAGGAAGAGGTAGGCGCCCCCCTGTTTTTGCGGCAAAGTGGAAAAATCGAGCCGACGCCGACGGGCTTTTTCCTTTACAACCATGCTGTGGAAGTTTTAAAAAACATCCAAAATATCGAACGCGAAACCCAGCTCTTTGCAGGCAGACCAGAACGCTCAAAATCGGGCTGACCCATCTGTTTCAGCGGTATTTTCAACCGCTGCTGATCAAGCTGCACCGCAAGTACCCGCACTTGGAAATAGGCGTAGTGGTGTCGGACTCCAGCCATTTGGAAACGTTGCTGCATAACGGCGTGATTGATATTGCCTTGATTCAGCGTCCTTATAATCTGGAAGGGTATGACTGTATTTCATTTCCGGCAGTCAATGCCGTGGTGGTGGCGCATAACAGTCTGCTGGAGGGCTTTAACGGGGATTCGATACATTTGCACGATTTAGGCAGGTTCCCGCTGGTGTTGCTACGGCGGATTAACGGCACGGGTACGTTTGAATTTTTGCAGGACAAACTGCGGAAAAACGGGGTGAACCCAAACGTTATCATGCACATTTCCCAGCCTAATGTGATTTTGGATTGGCTGGAAAGCGGCGTGGAAGCGGCCTCTTTGCTGCCCGAATCAGAAGTGCGGGCGGAAAAGCTGGCGCATTGCCGGATAATCCGCCTGTTGCCGGAGGTGTTGATATTTTTCCCCACGTTAGTCAAGTTGGCGGCTACGCCGGAGGTCGGGGAAATTTTGGCCGTATTGGAAGAAGGGGATGCCCGGGAAGATGGCGAACCGGCATAAACGACAGCCGTTTTTTCAGACGGCCTTTGCAGATAAAGCAGCCGTCGTATCGTATACCCGACCGGTGCCTACCCGTCGGTTCCGTCTCGCCGCCAATGTATTTTATGGGCGAAAACATATTTATTATCGGTGTATTTGATGCTTTCAAAGTGTAGCACCCACACATCGGCGGGAACCAATTTGGCCATCGGATGGACGCGGGTGTAGCGTGCCAGCGCCGCTTGACGCGCCGCCCCTTCCGGCAGGCATTCGGCACGCGCGGTAAACTGGATACCGCAAATATCGCGTATTTGGACGGGCTGGCCGGCAATGGTGCCGGCAACGGCGGGATGTTCGAGCATGGCCCGGCCGTGGCGGGTATCGGTGTCGGTCAATATCACCAGCAGCATCTGTTCTTCATCAAACACATAAAAACAGCTTGCCGCCCAGAGGCCGTCTGCATCGTGTACGGCCAAGCCGACAACGTGGTTGCCGGCGATGAATTTGGCAACGGCTTGGGAAACGGGCTGCATAGAAATTCTCTTTCCTGTTTGTTTGCCTTGTTTTTCAGACGGCCTAAACACAAATTCTGCAAGGGTGTCAGGCCGTCTGAAAACCGCTATCAGGCGATATAGGTTCCCCACAGATACGAAATCGGCATCACCAATACCAAACCGGGCAGCATATTGGCGACGGGAAACGATTTGATCCCGCAAATCCGCAAACCGGTGGCCAGCATAATCAGGCCGCCGGCCGCCGAAAAGTCGGCGCGCATTTCGGGCGTGGTCATCGGCACGATAAAGGCGGCCAATGCGGCAAGGCTCAATTGGATAACCAGTTGCGGCACGGCAATAACGGCAACGGCATAGCCCAGCGTGATGGCGAAAATGCCTGCGGTAAACAAGTCCAAAATAGTTTTGATGTAGAGAATGGACGGATCACCGGTCATGCCCTCGTGCATGGAGCCGAACACGCCGGTGCCGCTGGCGCAGAAAAGCACCAGAATCGCCACATATTTATCCAGAAATTCTTCCTGCGACAGGCCGCCGACTGGCGGGAACACTTTATCAATCAGGCCGCGGGCGCTGCCGGCCAGCTTGTTGATGCCTTTTTCGATATAGCACAACTCGCCGATGGCCAACCCGATAACCGAAGCCAGCACCACGGCGGCGAAATATTTCACGCTGGGGATAACCATAATGCCCAATCCCATCGAACACAAACCGAATAAGGGGTTGAGGCTCACGCGCACCCGTTCCGGCAGTTTCGCGCCGGCGAATGCGCCCAGCAGCCCGCCGATAACCACGGCGCTGCCGTTGACAAAAGGACCGATAACCATATCGTTCTCCTAAAAATAGCAATGAAAAGGTGTTGGTGCGGTAACGGCATGGCGGCCGAACCGTTGTTTTCAGACGGCCTGGAATACCGCTTGGCCGGAAAACCGCCGTGCCGTTCAAGCCCGCACCGGTTGCGCTTTACGCAGGCCGTCTGAACAATCTGCGCGGTTTTATTCCGCCCTGTCGCCCCCGCTCCAACGCGGCAGCCCGGGAATGTGAATGTCGAACATATCCAAAGCACGGCCGACGCTGTGGGTAAGGATTTGGTCGACGCTTTCGGGCTGTTGGTACAAAGCCGGCACGGGCGGAAATATGATGCCGCCCATTTCCGTTACGCGGCGCATATTGTCGAGATGGGCGAGATTCAGAGGGGTTTCCCGCACCATCAGCACCAAGCGGCGGCGGTCTTTCAGCACCACGTCGGCCGCCCGGGTCAGCAGGTTGTCGGAAAAACCGTGGGCAATCGCCGCCAAAGAGCGCATCGAGCACGGTGCCACCAACATGCCCGCCGTTTTAAACGAACCGCTGGAAATCGTGGCAGCCAGATTTTGGGCGGAATGCACCACATCGGCCAGCGCGCAGACCTCTTCCCGGCTGTAGGGGGTTTCCAAAGCCCTGGTTGTTTCGGCGCCTTTCGATACCACCAAATGCACTTCGATATCGGGAAGTTGCCGCAGCAGTTGCAGGGCTTTGTAGCCGTATTGAAAACCACTGGCACCGCTGATGCCGATGATGATGCGTCGTTCAGCCATTTTTTTACCTCCGTTACGGCTCGAAATCGGGCAGGAAGCGTTTGACATCCACTTCTTTGAATTTGCAGCGCTCGAATTCGGGTTTCAATTTAAACGGCACGGTGCAGTCGAAAATCGTTTTGCACGAAGTGCCCTCGGCAATCAGGCGGAAACTGAATTCGGGCGTTTGCGACGGATCAAGCGGATGGCAGCGCACGCCTGGGATAAACAAGGTGTCGATGTCGCCCTGGTAACGGGTCTGCATCGCCCACAGCACGTCGTCGGTATCGAATATATCCACATCTTCGTCTACCAAAATCACATGTTTCAGTTCGGGGAAGGCGGCAAACGCCAAAATAGCGGCTTGGCGCTGGCGCCCTTCGCCCACCGGTGCGATTTTCTTAAACTGCATCACGGCCAGCAGCTTGCCGCCGCCGGATGTGTGGGCGAACACGTTTTGCAGCCTGCCCGGCATCGCCCGTTCCACCATCTCGAGAATACTGGCTTCGGTGGGGATGCCGGCCATGTTCACATGCTCTTCGCCCGGCCCCATCGTGGTGCGCAGAATCGGGTTTTTGCGGTGGGTAACGGCCTTCACTTTGATAACCGGCAAGGCGGGTTTGGCATCGCCCGTATAACCCGGAAATTCGGGCATGGATTTGCCCGTGTCGGAATTTTGATCCTCGCGCACGCGCACATCGGGCAGCAGTTCGCCTTCGATAACCACTTCGGCATGCGCGATGGCACGTTCGTTAATGGTCAAACATTTCGCCATTTCGACCGCACGGCCGCGCAAGGCGCCGGCGATACCTAATTCGTCGTAGCCCAGCGGCGTGGTGGGCGGCTCGAAACAGATGGCCATTTCCACGGCCGGATCCACGCCGATGCTGATGGAAATCGGCAGCGGTTTGCCCATGGCCTCGGCTTTTTGGCGGAAAGCGTCGATATGCCGGCCGGGCGTCAGCCACATCGACAATTCGTCTTTACTCTGCACGCACAAGCGGTGGATGGTTACGTCGGATTCGCCCGTTTCAGGGTCGGAGGCATAACACAGCCCCATAGTGAAATAAGGGCCGGCATCTTCGATGGTGTTGGTCGGTGCGGGCAACAGCGTGCGCAGGTCGAAATCCGGGTCGGTAGCCAGATGCACCACTTCCTGACATTCGGGTGCGCCTTGCTTCAAAACGGGCGGAATAGGTTTTTGCACGGAATCTTTCAATAGAAAACCCAAATGCTCCGGCGGACAGTTTAAAAACTGCCCCACACGTTTGCGCGAGCCTACGAGGCCGATGGCCACGCGGATGCCCGGAAAGCCTTTCACATTGTTGAATACCATGGCCGGGCCGTTTTTCTTGGTCGGGCGCTTACAGGTGCCGCCCGCACCCACATAACGGTACACCCCCGAAAGCTCGGCGGTCGGATCAACCTCGACATCGGTGGAAACCAGCTCGCCCGGCAACGTTTGCAGAAACGCCAAGGCAGAGCGCAAATCATGGACTTGATTGGATTGTTGCGACATTTTTTAGCTCCTCATTCAGATACGCGGGAAACGGTTTCAGTATAGGAGTGAGCCGGAAAATGGAAAAATACCGTTTTGATTACAGAGAGATACCAAAAAGATATGGTGTTGTGAGCCGGGCCGTGGCCTTTTAAAATCCATTCAGGCCGTCTGAAAAAACTTCAGACGGCCTGCTTCATTGCGTTACGGATTGCCGGAGCGTTCAGCGGACGGAAAGCCGGAAGATAACCGCTTCGGCCTGACAACAAAAATCAAAACGGGCGTGCAATTGCCAGCCGCCTTCGACGGCGCTGACGGTGCCGGCGATAGCACACGGTTCGCTTTCGGCCTCACGGGCTTTCCGCGTATAAAACGCCAAAGCGTCTTTGGCTTCCATTTCGGTAGAAAATACCTCCACTATATCAATGGCACAGTTTTCATTATCGAAAACGGCGCCTGCCTCAACAGTACAGTCGGGGCATTTGCCCACGCCTGTTTCTTCGGTTTCAAATGTTTTGCTCATAGCGCTTGCCTCTTCAGAAAATAATCTGATCCGGCTATTTTATCCCGGAAGGAGCCGCCGCCGGATATTTAAAAAGGCCGTCTGAAAACTTTCAGACGGCCTTTGTTTCTCTATTTCAAAGACTCGGCATTATTTGGCGGCCAACTCGGCGCGCAGTTTTTTGGTTACTTCCATCATCACTTCCAACTGCTCGACGGTTTCTTTCCAGCCGCGGGTTTTCAGGCCGCAGTCGGGGTTGACCCACAAACGTTCAACCGGCACCACTTCCATCGCTTTGCGCAGCAATTTTTCCACTTCGGCGGCGGTCGGTACGCGCGGGCTGTGGATGTCGTACACGCCCGGGCCGATGTCGTTCGGGTATTTGAAGTCGCCGAAGGCGGTCAGCAATTCCATATCGGAACGCGAAGTTTCGATGGTGATCACGTCGGCATCCAT
>JBHALY010000081.1:0-7495 GCA_041827905.1 Neisseria dentiae | reverse complement strand
GTTGCGGTTGCTGTAACCGGGACCAGTTGTAATAGCCGTAGAGCGAATTGAGCAGATACGCGCCGTACATCAGATACATGGAAGGGTTTTCCGCCCATAAAACGATAGACAAGATATTGAGCACAATCCATAAAGCCCATTGTTCGCGGTAGCGCAGAATCATCAGCAGCTGGGCGGCCACCACCAGCACGGTGGTTAGCCCGTCCAAGCCCGCCGAGCTGCCCTGATGGGCTTTGAGCACCTGCACGAAAGCGGCGGTGCCCAGCGCGATGGCGGAGAGCAGCACAACCCAGCCTTTGGCACTAAGTTTTTTGGCGATAACCGCTTCGCCGCCGGCTTCCTGCTGCATATTGTTTTTCCACAGGAAGTAGCCGATAAACTGCGCGGGCAGGTAAACATAGAGCACGGTGTTCATTTCGCCGAGAAAGTTGGCCTTCCAGGCAACGTAGAAATAACTGTAAGCGAAAATCAGGCCGAAGAAGTAGTTGCTGATTTTGCCTTTGCTCACGAATACCACGCAGATGATGCCGGAGATGCCGGCAATCATGGCCAGCCACGATTCGGGCTGTTGGGTGTAGGCCCAAATCTGGGCGATGAGAAAGGCGGCCAGCCAAAGCACTTCAAAGGGTTTCCAGCCGCCGAACAGCTCTTGCTTCAGCCCGCGGCAGATTGCGGCGTAATCCATTGCGTTATCCTCGTTGTGATTGATTTATAGGTGGTAAGCGGCCGTTATTGTAGCATTATTGCCCGGGAAAAGCGTTGGTCGGTAGGGTTTCAGACGGCCTGTTTTTATGGATGCAAATACTGTGATAGCAAATAATTCAATAAAGTGATCACAAGGCCGAGGCTTTTGCAAAAAAACCAATTCAAACCTGCAAATGTTTGCGTCTCGTCATTCCCCCGCAGGCGGGAACCTAGTCTTAATACAATTAATTATTCTATTTCAATAGCTTATAAAAAGTAACTGGATTCCCGCCTGCGCGGGAATGACGATAATCGGATGTTTCAGACGGCCTAGATGGCTTGTAATGTTTTAGTAAGGCAAATGCTGTGAATGCAAATACCGCTAAAAAGCAATCGAGGCCGTCTGAAAAATAAAGAGCAGGCATCAAGCCTGCTCTTGTGCTTTATCGGGCGGTTTATTTCTCGGTAAACTGGCCGTAAGCCATAATGCGGTCGAAACGGCGCGTGAGCAGGTCGGCCATCGGCATATCTTGCGCAGTACGCAATTGTTCGGTGAGCACGTCTTTCACGCGTTTGGTGATTTCTGCGTGGTCGCGGTGCGCGCCGCCAAGCGGCTCTTCGATGATGCGGTCGATTAAGCCCAAATCGGCCAGGCGTTTGGCGGTGATGCCCAAAGCCTGTGCGGCATCGGGGGCTTTTTCGGCGGTTTTCCACAGAATAGACGCGCAGCCTTCGGGCGAAATCACCGAATAGGTGGAATATTGCAGCATGTTCACGAAATCGCCCACGGCAATCGCCAACGCGCCGCCGGAGCCGCCTTCGCCGATGATGGTGCACAGCACGGGCACACGCAGCTTGGTTAATTCATACAGATTGCGGCCGATGGCTTCGGATTGGTTGCGCTCTTCGGCACCGATGCCGGGGTAGGCGCCCGGGGTGTCGATAAACGTCATCACGGGCAGGTGGAATTTTTCGGCCAGCTGCATCAGGCGCAGGGCTTTGCGGTAGCCTTCGGGGCGCGGCATGCCGAAATTGCGGCGGATTTTTTCTTTGGTGTCGCGGCCTTTCTGGTGGCCGATCACCACGACGCTTTGGCCGTTGAAACGCGCCAGGCCGCCGATAATGGCATGGTCGTCGGCAAAATGGCGGTCGCCGTGCAGCTCTTCAAAATCGGTGAAAATGGCGTCGATATAGTCTTGGGTGTAGGGCCGCTGTGGGTGGCGCGATACTTGCGACACCTGTGCGGGGGTGAGTTTGTTGAAAATCGATTTGGTAAGGTCGGCGCTTTTCTTTTGCAGGCGGGTGATTTCTTCGGAAATATCCACGGCGGATTCGCCCTGCACAAAACGCAATTCGTCGATTTTTTTGGTTAATTCGGCGATAGGTTGTTCAAAATCCAGAAAAACGGGTTTCATAATTATGCTCTTGATTCAGTAGGATTCAAACGTAATGATACGCTAAGGAAAGGGCTTTGGCAGCATCTATCGTAAATCCACTTACTCCGTTACGTCGTTGCTGCGCCTTGCCGTACTATCTGTACTGTCTGCGGCTTGCTGCCTTGTACCGAAGTAATTGGATTTACTTTATCGTGAAATTCCCGAAGCTTTCGCGCTCCGGTTATGCCGCGATATTCCGGCCGCCGCACTTTCAGACGGCATCTGCTTTAGAAATTCCTGTTTATCGGCGGGAACCTGATTTTAGTGTAAAAGCTCCCGATATGGGATTGCGTATCTTATGCTAAACTCGGCCGCACATCAATCAATACGGCACCATTATGAACAATGCTCACGACAAAGCCGCCATGCGCCTCGATAAATGGCTGTGGGCGGCGCGCTTTTTCAAAACCCGCGCGCTGGCGCAGAAACACATCGAGCTGGGGCGGGTGCAGGTTAACGGGGCAAAGGTGAAAAACAGCAAAAACATCAGCGCGGGCGACGTGTTGGATTTAACGCTCAATTCGCTGCCTTATAAAATCAAGGTGTTGGCGCTCAACCACCAACGAAGGCCCGCTCCCGAAGCGCGTATGCTGTATGAGGAAGATCAGGAAACCGCCCGCCGCCGCGAAGAGCAAAAGCTGCTCGACCAAGCAAGCCGCGTCAGTGCGGCTTATCCAGACGGCCGCCCGACCAAGCGCGACCGGCGCCAGATCGACAAAATCAAACGCGGCGAATGGTAACTTTGATGCCGTTTGCTTTTTGCTTTTCAGACGGCTTACAGGCGGGTTTCGCAAAGGTTACAAATTTTTCAAGTTTCAATCGGTTTTTATAAAAACCCGAGCTTTTTCCTATCCGCATAAGGCCGTCTGAAACCATAAAGCATTTCTGTTTCCCTGCGCCGGCCGGGGCGGATATTCGCGTATAATCCGCCGCTGATCTATTCTTGCATTAAAAACCGCCATGACTCCAGCCCAACTCGATCATACCGCCGCCGTATTGGCCGGTATGCTTACGTTCAAACAGCCGGCCGATGCCGTGCTTTCCGCCTATTTCCGCGACCACAAAAAACTCGGCCGCCAAGACCGCCACGAAATCGCCGAAACCGCATTTGCCGCCTTGCGCCACTACCAAAAAATATCCGCCGCTTTGGACAACCCGCACGCACAGCCGCGCAAGGCTGCACTGGCCGCGCTGGTGCTCGGCAGGGGCATGAATATCAGCCAATTGGCCGATTTGTCTGATGAAGAGGAAAGCGACTTTTTATGCCGTCTGAAAAGCCGTAAAAACGAGTTTTCAGACGGCCTCAACACCGCCGCCGAACTGCCCGAATGGTTGATTGGCCAAATGTGCCCGCATTACGGCAACGAAGCCCTGCTTGCGTTCGGGCGCAGTGTCAACCGCCCCGCGCCGCTCGATTTGCGTGTTAACACGCTCAAGGGCAGGCGCGACAAAGTGCTGGCTGCGCTACGGCAAGAAGGCCTGAATGCCGAGGCCGCGCCTTATTCGCCGTGGGGCATCCGCCTGCACGACAAAACCGTGCTCAACAAGCACCCGCTGTTTCTCGACGGTACGCTGGAAGTGCAGGACGAAGGCAGCCAGTTGCTGGCATTGCTGGTCGGCGCCAAGCGCGGCGAAATCGTGGTGGACTTCTGCGCCGGCGCGGGCGGCAAAACGCTGGCCGTCGGCGCGATGATGGCCAACAAAGGCCGCATTTATGCGTTTGATATTGCCGAAAAACGCCTGGCCAACCTTAAGCCGCGCATGGTGCGCGCGGGTTTGACCAATATCCACCCCGAGCGCATCGGCAGCGAAACCGACCCGCGCATAGGCCGTCTGAACGGCAAGGCCGACCGCGTGCTGGTGGATGCGCCGTGTTCCGGCTTGGGCACGCTGCGCCGCAACCCCGATTTGAAATACCGCCAGTCGCCCGAAACCGTGGCCAAGCTGTTGGAGCAGCAGCACAGTATTCTCGATGCCGCCGCCGCGCTGGTGAAAGAACAGGGCCGCTTAGTGTATGCCACGTGCAGCATCCTGCCTGAAGAAAACGAGCGGCAGGTGGAGCGTTTTCTGGCCGAACACCCCGAGTTCGAGCCGGTGGATTGCACCGCTTTGCTGGCTGCGGCAAAAGTGGATTTGGATACGGGCGTTTACCTGCGTTTGGACACCGCCGCGCACCAAACCGACGGTTTTTTCGCTGCGGTGATGCAGCGCAAAGGGTAGAGCGGTTTGGTTTTTGGAAAGAGAAATATAAAGGAAACTTTTCAGACGGCCTGAAACCTTTGCAAAAATATCTTGAGGCCGTCTGAAATGCTTAATTCCCGCCATTCCTGCTTACCCGGGAATGGCGGGAATCAGATTTTTTAGGTAGTCATTTGAATTTTGCAAAGGTATCGGCCTGAGTGAATTTTACAAAGGTTTTAAATTGTAAATTCACCCCGTAAAACCGAAAAATAGTGTACAAGCTGACAGTTTCCTCGCGGAAGCCGCTGCATATCGGAAACGGCTTGCAGTTTAATTTCAAAACGATATGGTTCAATAACAAACAGCGGATATTCCGCAGATCGGAATAGTTCGCCCATACTCAGAAAGGAGCGCTATGCTGACCCTCTCAACCGAGCATATCCGTATGCGGCAGCAAGCAGCAGATAAAGAAGAAGCTTTGCAAATACTGGCTGATATTCTGGTGGCCGATGGTTTGACTATTCCTGAATATCTTAACGGTCTCAAAGCGCGCGAAGCGCAAACCAGCACTTATTTGGGCCAGGGCATCGCCATTCCGCACGGCACGCCCGAATCGCGCACTTCCATCCTCAATACCGGCGTGCGGCTGGTGCATTTTCCCGACGGGGTGTTGTGGGACGGCGAAAATCAAGCCTATCTGGCGGTGGTGATTGCGGCCAAGTCCGACGAACACCTGCAAATTCTGCAACTGTTAACCCGTGCCCTGTCTGAAAATGTCGAACAGGCTTTGCGCACCGCAGAAACGCCCGAACAGATTCTAAGCCTGCTTAATGCCGAACCCGACAGCCTGCTGCTGCACGAAAACCTGATGAGCGCCGGCGCCGATGCCGCCGACATCGATGATGTGCTGTATCAGGCTGCTGTTTTGTTGAAGAAGCAAAAAGTGGTGGCGCCGGGCTTTCTCAGCGCCCTGAAACCGCAAGATGCGGTGCAGTTGCAAGACGGCTTATGGTGTTTGACTGCGGAAGACGCGGTGTTACAGCCGGCGGTGGCGATTGTTAAGCTGAAAGAGGCTATACCGTTTCGCGACGGCAGTTTGTCGACGCTGGTATGTGTTGCCGCCAACGATAAGCTTGATTTGCAACGCCTCTCGCATTTGATGGATATGCTGTTTCAACCCAAAGCACTGCAAAACAGCGAATCACGCCGCGAATTGGCGCTGGCGGTGGGCGCGGAAACCGTACCCGATTGGCAGTCGGCCAGCGTGGTATTGGCTAACGCCCACGGCCTGCACGCACGCCCGGCCACGGCGCTTGCCAACGTGTGTAAAGAGTTTGACGGCGAAGTGAAAGTATCGCTGGACGGCGGCAGCTATGTTTCGGCTAAAAGCCTGACCAAATTATTGTCGCTGGGTGCCGAGCGCGGCCAAACCCTGACCTTTATCGCCGAGCCGGACAGCGAGGCGGAAGCCGGTTTGCCGCAAATCATCCAAGCGGTACGCAGCGGTTTGGGCGAAGAAGTGGAAGCCGTTGAAGAAGCTGCACATAGCCCGTCAACAGCAGGCAACAACGATGCCTTTGCAGTAGAAGTGGCGGCATTGCAAGACGATGTGCGTAACCAAGGCGTGGCCGCGTCGCCCGGATTGGCTGCCGGTAAAGCCTATCTGATGAAAGAGGCTAGCTTCCATTATCCGCACACCGCCGAAGACAGCGAAGCCGAACACAGCAAGCTGCAACAAGCGGTAGCCGATGTGAAAGCGGAGCTGGCGCAAATGGTGGCGCAAGCCAAATCGAAAGATATCCGCCAGATTTTCACCGCCCATGCCGCCTTGTTGGATGACCCCGATTTGCTGCAACAAGTCGATGCCGGCATCCGCCAGCAATTGAGCGCCGCCGCCGCTTGGCACAGCCATATCGAAACGCTGGCCAAAGAGCAGGAAGCGTTGAACAACCCGCTGCTGGCCGGGCGTGCGGCCGACTTGCGCGATGTGGGCAATAAAGTGATGGCGCTGTTGTGCGGCGTAAAAGCGGCGGAAGAGCCGCAGGAGCCGTATATTCTGGTGATGGAGGACGTGGTGCCCAGCGTGGTGGCGCGTTTGGATCAGCAAAAAGTGGCGGGTATTCTCACCGCTGCCGGCGGCGCCAGCTCGCACAGCGCGATTGTGGCGCGTGCGCTGGGTATTGCTGCCGTGGTCGGAGCCGGCGAAGCGGTATTGTCGTTGCCAGAAGGCAGCACGCTGCTGATTAACGGCGAAGACGGTGCGTTTTATCTGAATCCGGCGCAAAGCCGTATCGACGAAGCCATGCAGCAGCGCGCATTAATGCAGGAACAACGCAAACTGGCCGAGGCGCACTGCATGGAAGCGGCGGTAACGACCGACGGCCACAGGGTGGAAGTGGCAGCCAATCTCGGCAAGGTGGCCGATGCGGCCGGCGCGGTGCAGCGCGGTGCCGAAGCAGTCGGCCTGCTGCGTACCGAGTTGGTGTTTATGTCGCACGCCAGCGCACCCGATGAGGCACAGCAGGAAAAAGACTACCGCGTGGTATTCGATGCGATGGGCAGCCGCCCGGTGGTGGTGCGCACCTTGGATGTCGGCGGCGACAAACCGCTGCCTTATCTGCCGCTGCCGAAAGAGGACAACCCATTTCTCGGCGAGCGCGGTTTGCGGATGACGCTGCGCCGCCCGCAATTGCTGCGCCAGCAACTTTCGGCGCTGCTGAAAGCTGCCGACGGCCGCCCGCTGCGCATTATGTTCCCCATGGTCGGCCGCTTGGAAGAGTGGCACGCAGCCAAAGCGATACTCGATGATGCGCTGGCCGAAACGCCTTGCCCGAATTTGCAGGTAGGCATTATGGTGGAAGTGCCCTCTGTTGCGCTGATTGCCGAGCATCTAGCCAAAGAGGTCGATTTCTTCAGCATCGGTACCAACGACCTTACCCAATACGTTCTGGCCATCGACCGCGGCCATCCGATTCTTTCCGCCGAAGCCGACGGCCTGCACCCGAGCATTTTGCAGCTGATCAGTCAAACCGTTACTGCCGCACACCGCCACGGCAAATGGGTGGGCGTGTGCGGCGAATTGGCGGCAGACAGCAAAGCGGTGCCGATTCTGCTGGGTTTGGGTGTGGACGAATTAAGCGTTTCCGCCGGCAGCATTCCCTTGGTTAAAGCCCAAGTACGCCGTCTGAACACAC
>JBHALY010000080.1:0-9193 GCA_041827905.1 Neisseria dentiae | reverse complement strand
GTAATCAAACCCTGCGTGCCCACCGACAGCATCACGCAGCCTACCAGCCACCACATCGGCGGCAGGCCGAGCAGCAGCACCGAGGCAAACATCAGCGCGTTGGCAACAAGCTGGATGGCAATCCCCCATTGGAGGATATCCTGCGCATGGGTGCATCTTTTCAAACGCCATGCGGTGATGCGGTTGAAAGTGGCCATGGTGATGATGTTCATGCCGAACACCCACGCATAGGCATGGGCGGAAATGCCGTAGAGCTTCATATACACAAACGACGATTCGGTTAGAAACGCGAACATCGACGAAAAGCTGAACGCCTGAAAAAACAGATAACCCAGCGCGGGCGTGTTGGACAACACCCGTTTGTAACGGCCGGCCACCACGCCGAAAATATGGCGGTCTATCGGCTCGGTGTGTGCGGGTTTGGCCAGAAAGCGGTAGAGCAAACCCCAAACCACGGCGGCATACGCGCCCAAAAACACAAAAATCGCGCGCCAGCCGCCTATGCTTTCCAACGCCGCGCCCAGCATCGGCGCCACCAGCGGCGCGGCCATCATGATAATGCCGATTAAGGCGAACATTTGCGCGGCTTTGCGGCCTTCGTAGTTATCGCGCACGATGGCGCCCACCACCACAACCGTCATCCCCGCACCAAACGCCTGTATCAGCCGCAACAGCAACAACTGTTCGGCCGTCTGAATCGCCGTCAGCCCCGCCACACTGGCGATATACACCAGCAACCCCACCAAAGCGATGATGCGGCGGCCTTTGATGTCGGAAAGCGAGCCGCCCACAATCTGCCCCGCCGCCACGCCGAACAGAAACGTGCTCAAACTCTGCTCGATGCGGTGGATATCCGCCCCCAGGCTTTGCGCCATCGAAGGTATCGCGGGCAGATAGGCGTCTATCGAAAACGGCATCAGCGCCACCAGCAAAGCCAGTAAAACGGCCATCTGCCTGTCGCCGAGCGCGGTCGGGGTGCGGGGCATAATCTTCTTTCTTCAATATAAAGTTTACGGCCTGCCAAGCAAACAAACCGCCCAAAGGCGGTTTGGCAGGTGTCGGGCCTTATTATAGCCGAAGCGCCGTGTTTTGTTGCATTCCTACACCAAAACCCCGCCGTCTGTTCAAAATCTTTTATAGTTATGAAAAGAAATGCAAGCGCAGGCACGGCGGCGCGGCGGTGCTGTGTATGATGTTGGCGAAAAGATGTTTTTCAGACGGCATATTTACCGCCGCGCTGAAAACACCTTAACCGATTCAACCGAATAATACGAAAGGAATGTTATGGGCTGGTTAGTAACCATTATCGTGGGCTTTGTTGTGGGCGTGTTGGCGAAAGTGCTGCACCCGGGCAAAGACAACTTGGGCTTTATCATGACCACGCTGCTGGGCATCGGCGGCTCGCTGCTGGCGGGCTGGGTCGGACAGGCCGCGGGTTGGTATGAAGTGGGCCAGCCTGCCGGTTGGATTGCCTCCACCATCGCCGCCGTGGTGATTCTGGCGGTTTACACCCGCGTGATTAAAAAATAATCCGCGCCATATAAAAAAGCAGGCTGTCGATACGGCCTGCTTTTTTGTTTTCAGACGGCCTGAAATGCCGGTTTGCAGGCCACCATATAATTGACATCGGTGTTGCCGTTCAGGCTGTAAACTTTGGTGAGCAGGTTGTAGCCCATGCCTTTGGTGTCCACGACATCCAAGCCCGCGTGGCGGCACATGCGCGCCAGCTCGGCGGGGGTGATGAACTTCTGCCAGTCGTGCGTGCCGCGCGGCACCAGGCCCAAAATATATTCCGCGCCGAGAATGGCGTGCACATACGATTTGGGGTTGCGGTTGATGGTGGAAAAAAATACCGTGCCCTCGGGTTTCACCAGCTTAGCGCAGGCGGCAACGATGGCGGCAGGGTCGGGAACGTGCTCCATCATTTCCATGCAGGTTACCACATCGAAACTGTGCGGCCGCTCTTCGGCCAAATCTTCCACGCGCACGCAGCGGTAGCCGATATTGCCCACGCCCTGCTCCTGTGCATGCGCTTCTGCCGCCCGCAACGATTTTTCGGCCATATCGATGCCGAGCACGCTGTCTGCGCCGAGCTTGGCCATGCTTTCCGACAAAATGCCGCCGCCGCAGCCCACGTCGAGCACGGTTTTGCCCGCCAGTTGGCCGATGGCGTCGATATAGCCCAAACGCAGGGGGTTGATGTCGTGCAGGGGTTTGAATTCGCCCGTTTTGTCCCACCATTTGTGGGCGAGCAGGCTGAATTTTTCGATTTCGCCGCTATCGACGTTGTGCTGTGCGTTCGCGCTCATCTGATGATTCCTTATTGATAACGGTTTGATTATAACTCAGGCCGTCTGAAAATCCGGCAGCAACGCCCACAATTCGCGTTTGCGCCCGGCGGCGAGTTTTTTCACCCGCACCTCAAGCTGCGCGGCCTCGCCATGTGCCATGCCGGCGCACACCAGCCGCATCGCCACGGGCTTGTGGATACGCATATATTTCGCGCCCCTGCCCGACACGTGCGCCGCAAACCGCTCCTGCGGGCGGTTGCTGATGCCGCAATAAAGCGAACCGTTGCCGCACAACACCAGATACACGCTCCAGCCGCCCGCTTCTTCGGCGGCGGGCAGCGCAAAACGGGCCAGCAGTTGGTTGTGGTGTGCAGCGTTCACGATGGTTTTCAGACGGCCTGCAACGGCCGCTCAAAGATGTTTGAAGCTGTTATTGTAGCATTTTTCATATCTATGGCCGTCTGAAAGCCCGAGACCTTTGCCCTCATCTGCGGTGCATTTCTACGTTGTGCGCTGCCCGTTTGCGCCGCCATATGAATTATTTTAATATACGCCGGTCCGTTACCGCACAGGCCGTCTGAAACATTATGGAATCCATTATCGAACTGCGCCACCTCAAAACCCTGCTGGCGCTTGAAGAAACCGGCAGCGTTTCGTTGGCCGCCAAGCGCGTGTTTCTCACACAGTCTGCCCTGTCGCACCAAATCCGCGCGTTGGAAAATTATTATGAAACGCCGCTGTTCGAGCGCAAATCCACGCCGCTGCGCTTCACGCCGGCGGGCGAGCGGCTGCTGCAACTGGCGCGCGACCTATTGCCGCAGGTGGCCGCCGCCGAACGCGATATGGCGCAGATTATCGAAGGCGAAGCGGGCGAACTGCGGCTGGCGGTGGAATGCCACACCTGTTTCGACTGGCTGATGCCCGCCATGGGCGAGTTCCGCCCGCTGTGGCCGCAGGTGGAGCTTGACATCGTTTCCGGCTTTCAGGCCGACCCGGTGGGGCTGCTGCTGCAACACCGCGCCGACTTGGCCATTGTTTCCGAAGCCGCCCCGCAGGCGGGCATCGCCTACCAGCCCCTGTTTGCCTACGGCATGGTCGGCATCTGCGCCAAAGACCACCCGCTGGCCGCCAAAGCCGTGTGGGAAGCCGAAGACTTCGCCGGCGAAACGCTGATCACCTACCCCGTGCCCGACGATATGCTCGACCTTCTGCGCAAAGTGCTGCTGCCCAAAGGCATCAACCCGCCGCGCCGCCACAGCGAACTAACCATCGCCATCATCCAACTCGTAGCCAGCCGCCGCGGCATCGCCGCCCTGCCCTATTGGACGGTGATGCCCTATCTCGAAAAAGGTTATGTGATTTCGCGCCAGATTACCGCCAACGGCCTGCAAAGCGAGCTTTACGCCGCCATGCGCGCGGAAGACGCGGGCAAAACCTATCTGGAAAACTTCTGCCAGATTGTGCGCGAACGCAGCTTCGCCGATTTGCCCGGGTTGAGCGTTTTGGAACTGTGAATCCAATATTATAAAGATGCCGTCTGAAAAAGCAGGCCGCCCACATATTTAGAACCCTGCCGCGTTCCTGCTTTATAATTCACCCTTTTCTACCCGCCCGCCCCGCTATGAAATGGCTTAAACGCACCAAAACCATCACCCAAACCGTTTACCACTACGGCCTCACCGATCTGGTTGCCGGCCGGGTGCGCCAAAGCTGGCTGCGCTCGCTGTTGCAGAAGCTGCCGCAATCGCCCGACGCGCAAAACCAACCTATGCCGGTGCGTTTGCGCGAGGCTTTGGAGCATTTGGGGCCGATATTCGTGAAGTTCGGGCAGGTGCTTTCTACCCGCCCCGACCTGATTCCGCACGATTACGCACAGGAGTTGGCCAAGCTGCAAGACCGCGTGCCGCCGTTTGACGCCGAGTTGTCGCGCCGCCAGATCGAAACCTCGTTGGGGCAGCCGATTGGGGCGCTGTATGCCGAATTCGAAACCGTGCCGGTGGCCAGCGCCTCGATTGCGCAGGTGCACAAAGCCCGTTTGCACAGCGGCGAAGAGGTGGCGGTGAAAGTGTTGCGCCCCAATCTGGTGCCGGTAATCGAGCAGGATTTAGCCTTGCTGCGCTTCGGCGCGGGCTGGGTGGAGCGGCTGTTTGCCGACGGCAAGCGCTTGAAACCGCGCGAAGTGGTGGCCGAGTTCGACAAATACCTGCACGACGAACTCGACCTGATGCGCGAAGCGGCCAACGCCAGCCAGCTCGGCCGCAATTTTAAAGACAGCACCATGCTGATCGTGCCCAAAGTGTATTACGACTATTGCAGCCGCGACGTGCTCACCATCGAATGGATGAACGGCACGCCGGTGGCCGATATTGCCGCTTTGAAAGCCAAAGGCATCGACTTGCGGCAACTCGCCCGTTACGGCGTGGAAATCTTCTTTACCCAAGTGTTCCGCAACGGCTTTTTCCATGCCGATATGCACCCCGGCAATATCTTGGTGGCCGACGACGGCCGCTATATCGCGCTCGATTTCGGCATCGTCGGCAGCCTCACCGATTACGACAAACGCTATCTGGCAATCAATTTCCTCGCCTTTTTCAACCGCGACTACCACCGCGTGGCCACCGCCCACATCGAATCGGGCTGGGTGCCGCCCGACACCCGCGCCGAAGAGCTGGAAGCCGCCGTGCGCTCGGTGTGCGAACCGATTTTCAACAAGCCGCTGTCGCAAATATCGTTCGGCCTGGTGCTGATGCGCCTGTTTGAAGTGAGCCGCCGCTTCAATGTCGAAATCCAGCCGCAGCTCGTGTTGTTGCAGAAAACCCTGCTCAATATCGAAGGTTTGGGCCGCCAGCTCGACCCCGATTTGGATTTGTGGGATACCGCCAAGCCGTTTTTAACCAAATGGATGAACGAGCAGGTCGGCCCCAAAGCGTTTATCCAACAACTGAAAAACGAAGCGCCCGACTGGGCGCAAATCCTGCCCGCGCTGCCGCGCAAAATCAACGCGCTGGTTGATGAAACCCGCCAGCAGGAAATGCGCGACGCCTATCTGCATCTGGTGAAAATCCAGCAGCGGCAAAGCCTGTGGCTGGCCGTGATTGCCGTGGCGCTGGTGCTGATCGTGTTGTTTAAATAAACGCGACTTATGGTGTTCAAGGCCGTCTGAAAAACGCTTTCAGACGGCCTCGGTTGCCCAAAACACCCGTGTTGAGACCTTTGCAAGCCGTTTAGGCCGTCTGAAATATCCGATTACCGTCATACTCGGGCTTGACCCGAGTATCTTTTTATCCCAACGGAAATGACAGACACCCGAGTCAAACCGTCGTATGACGGCAACCAACTTTCTTCGGATTCCGCCGCCCTTTTCAGACGGCCTTTGCACCGACAAAGGCCGTCTGAAATATGCTACAATCGCGCGTTAAATTTCACCTATTTCAGGAATACCCATGAGCTTAAAATGCGGCATCGTCGGCCTGCCCAACGTCGGCAAATCCACCCTGTTTAACGCGCTGACCCAATCGGGCATCGAAGCGGCCAACTACCCCTTCTGCACCATCGAACCCAACGTCGGCATCGTCGAAGTGCCCGACCCGCGTATGGACGCGCTGGCGAAAATCGTCAACCCGCAGAAAATGCAGCCCGCCATCGTCGAATTCGTCGACATCGCAGGCTTGGTGGCCGGCGCCAGCAAAGGCGAAGGCCTGGGCAACCAGTTTCTCGCCAACATCCGTGAAACCGATGCCATCGTGAACGTGGTGCGCTGTTTCGACGACGATAATATCGTGCACGTTTCCGGCAAAGTCGATCCCATCGCCGACATCGAAACCATCGGCACCGAACTGGCGTTGGCTGACTTGGCCAGCGTGGAAAAAGCCATCGTGCGCGAAGGCAAACGCGCCAAATCCGGCGATAAAGACGCGCAAAAACTGGTTGCCCTGTGCGAAAAACTGCTGCCGCACCTCAACGAAGGCAAACCCGTGCGCTCGTTCGGCCTCGATGCCGAAGAGCTGGCCATGTTGCGCCCGCTGTTTCTGCTCACCGCCAAACCCGCCATGTATGTCGGCAACGTGGCCGAAGACGGCTTTGAAAACAACCCCCACCTCGAGCGCTTAAAAGAGCTGGCCGCCAAAGAAAACGCTCCCGTGGTGGCCGTGTGCGCCGCGCTGGAGAGCGAAATCGCCGAACTCGAAGACGAAGAAAAAGCCGAATTCCTCGCCGAAATGGGCTTGGAAGAGCCGGGCTTGAACCGCTTAATCCGCGCCGGCTACGATTTGCTCGGCCTGCAAACTTACTTCACCGCCGGCGTAAAAGAAGTGCGCGCGTGGACGATTCATAAAGGCGACACCGCCCCGCAAGCCGCCGGCGTGATCCACACCGATTTCGAACGCGGCTTTATCCGCGCCCAAGTTATCGCCTACGATGATTTCGTTTCACTCGGCGGCGAAGCCAAAGCCAAAGAAGCCGGCAAAATGCGTGTGGAAGGCAAGGAATATGTGGTGCAGGACGGCGATGTGATTCATTTCTTGTTTAATGTGTAAGATATTTTCAGACGGCCTTTTATTAATAAAAGGCCGTCTGAAAAAATTATGAAGAGTAAATTGATTCAAATGAATAAACATAATTTATAGATTTTCATTATGAAAAAATTTTTGAATGATATTTCCCCTTTTCTGGCACTCGTAACATCAATTGCTTCTGTGGTAATAGCTATAATTGCTTTACTGTATTCAATTAAACATAACGAAAAATCAGTACAACCTTTATTAAGAATATATACCAATGCATCTTATGACGATAAAAAATTTGGTATTTACCTTTATAATGCTGGCAATGGACCTGCAATAATTAGATCAATAAAAATCAATGGATTTGAATATCCTCAACTAACTCAATCTCAGTGGTTGGATTTGTTAACTAAATTTAAAATTGAATCAATGAATATCGGTTATCTTGAAAAAATAGAAAATTTCAATAACCAATGCTCCAATGCATTGGAAATTATGAATAAAACAGCAAATAACAATGAGCAAGAAATTGCTAATCTAGAGGAACTAAAATTATTTTTACTTGCAAAAGGTGTAAGTAATAACTGCTTCGATCAAATGTCTGATTTAGGTTTTCTATCATTAAGCTGCTATAAAACAAGCCACCTAATATCAAATCACTCCGCCATTAAAGAAGGAATTAATATCCCCCTTATGGTAATAAATCAAATAGATATGAAGAATCGCCAATGTACAAAAGAGATGAAGGACTTTGCTAAATGGTTAGAGAAAAAAAATTTTGAAATCAAATATGAATCTCTATATGGTGTAGAAGACGTAACAGTACTTCGAACATTTGAATAATACTGATTTTAAACTAGTGTCGTATGCAGGGATTAAAGCTCCCGGCCCACACAACACCACGGAAACAACATGACCTCAGTTATCCAAGACCTCCAAGCACGCGGTTTAATCGCGCAGACCACCGATGCCGAAGCCTTAGACGCTTTGTTAAACGAAGAAAAAATCGCGCTCTATTGCGGTTTCGACCCCACCGCCGACAGCCTGCATATCGGCCATTTGTTGCCGGTGTTGGCTTTGCGCCGTTTCCAACTGGCCGGCCACACGCCGGTTGCGCTGGTGGGCGGGGCAACCGGCATGATCGGCGACCCGAGCTTCAAAGCCGCCGAGCGCAGCCTGAACACGGCGGAAACGGTGGCGGGCTGGGTGGAAAAAATCCGCGGCCAGTTGCAGCCGTTTTTAAGTTTTGAAGGTGAAAACCCCGCCGTTATGGCCAACAACTACGATTGGTTCGGCGGCATGAACTGTTTGGACTTTCTGCGCGACATCGGCAAGCATTTCTCGGTGAACGCGATGCTGAACAAAGAATCGGTGAAGCAGCGCATCGAGCGCGACGATGCGGGCATTTCGTTTACCGAGTTCGCTTATGCGCTGTTGCAGGGCTATGATTTTGCCGAACTGAACAAGCGCCACGGCGTGCGGCTGCAAATCGGCGGTTCCGACCAATGGGGCAACATCACCGGCGGCATCGACCTTGCCCGCCGCCTCAACAAAGCCACGGTGTACGGCCTGACCCTGCCGCTGGTTACCAAATCCGACGGCACCAAATTCGGCAAAACCGAAGGCGGCGCGGTGTGGTTGAGCGCTGAAAAAACCTCGCCCTATCAGTTTTACCAGTTCTGGCTGAAAGTTGCCGATGCCGATGTGTATAAATTCTTGAAATACTTCACCTTCCTGTCTATCGAAGAAATCGACGCCATCGAAGCGAAAGACAAAGCCAGCGGTACCAAACCCGAAGCGCAACGCATCCTCGCCGAAGAAATGACCCGTCTGATTCACGGCGAAGCGGCTTTGCAGGCGGCGCAGCGTATTTCGGAAAGCCTGTTTGCAGAAGACCAGAGCAGCCTTACCGAATCCGATTTCGAGCAGCTCGCGCTCGACGGCCTGCCGGCATTCGAAGTGTCCGGAAGCGTAAACGTGGTGGAAGCGCTGGTGTTGTCGGGCTTGGCGCAGTCGAACAAAGAAGCGCGCGGCTTTGTCAACAGCAAGGCGGTGCTGGCCAACGGCGGCGCGGTGGCGTTAAACAACCCTGATTATGCACCGGAAAAACCCGACGATGCCTATCTGTTAACCGATGCGCACAAACGCTTCGGCAAATACACCATTCTGCGCCGCGGCAAACGCAACCATGCGTTGTTGGTGTGGAAGTAATCTCAGGCCGTCTGAAAACCCGCCGGATAACCGAATCGCACCAAGATCCACCCGACACGAAAGCGCTTTATGCCCGAACTGCCCGAAGTCGAAACCACCCTGCGCGGCATCGCGCCCCATATAAACGGCCAAACCGTTGCATCGGTGGCGGTGCGCCAGCCCAAGCTGCGTTTTCCCGTTACGCCCGAT
>JBHALY010000079.1:0-3309 GCA_041827905.1 Neisseria dentiae | reverse complement strand
GGCGGCTTCGGGGGCAGGCAAGCCGCACTCGGCGAAGGTTTGCCGGAAGGTGTCGATAATCGGGCCGGTGGTGTCGGCCAGCGTGCCGTCCCAGTCGAAAATAATCAGTTTGGGTTTCATGTTTGCTCCGCGTTGCTGTTTTGCGGGTTTCATTGTACTTCTGTTTCTGTAAATCTTGGTAAGGCCGTCTGAAAAGGTGTAGAATACGCGCCGTTTCCAACCACCCGCCTGCACGGTTCAGGCACGCATCATGGACCTTCCCAGTTCATCATCCGCCACACACAAACCCACCGTTTAACCATCCCGCCCGAATACTGCCCCCGCACTTCAGGCGGGCGGAGTATTTATGAGCATCGAAGAAAATACCCCCGAACCGGACAAAACCGAGCGTATGCCGCTCGACATCGAACGCGTACACGCGCTTTCCGAAGCCCTGCTGCCCGTTGCCGAGCAGATTGAAAACGACCTGCCCGTTGAAGACGAAACCCTAAGCGCCAAACTGGTCGAACTGATTGCCGTGCTGCACGAGCTGCACCCTGCCGACGTGGCGGCGGTGCTCGAATCGCTGCCGCCGAAAGAGCGTTCGATGGTGTGGCATCTGGCTTCGCCCGAAGAAGACGGTGAGGTGCTGCTGGAAGTTTCCGACGCGGTGCGCGAAACGCTGATCGAGTCGATGGACAAAGAAGAGCTGCTCGCCGCCGTAGACGACTTGGACGCCGACGAGCTGGCCGAGCTGGCGGACGACCTGCCGCACCAAGTAGTGTATGAAGCGCTGCAAACCCGCGATGCCGAAGAGCGCGCGCAGGTGCAGGCGGCGATGTCGTATGAAGACGACCAGGTGGGCGCGATTATGGACTTCGAGCTGGTAAGCATCCGCGCCGACGTGGCCTGCGAAGTGGTGCTGCGCTACCTGCGCCGTTTCGAGAGCCTGCCCGACCACACCGATAAAATTTTCGTGGTTGACGAAAACGACGTGTTGCAGGGCGTGCTGCCCATCCGCAAACTGCTGGTGGCCGACCCCGACGAGTTGGTGGAAAACGTGATGGCCACCGACGTGGTGCGCTTCCGCCCCGAAGACAACGTTGAAGAAGCCGCGCAGGCGTTCGAGCGTTACGACTTGGTAACCGCGCCCGTGGTTGATGCCGATAAAAAGCTGATCGGCCGCATCACCGTCGACGAAATGGTCGACGTAATCCGCGAAGAGAGCGAAACCGATATTTTGAACATGGCCGGTTTGCAGGAAGAAGAAGACCTGTTCGCCCCGATTTGGCATTCGGTGCGAAACCGCTGGGTGTGGCTGGCCGTGAACCTGTGCACCGCCTTTATCGCCAGCCGCGTCATCGGCGCGTTTGAAGGCAGCATCGAAAAAATCGTGGCACTGGCCGCGCTGATGCCGATTGTGGCGGGCATAGGCGGCAACTCGGGCAACCAAACCATCACCATGATCGTGCGCGCAATGGCGATGGGGCAAATTTCCGGTGTGCAGGCGCGGCGGCTGCTGAAAAAAGAAGTGGGCGTGGCGCTGGTGAACGGCCTGATCTGGGGCACGGTGATGGGCGTGGTTTCGTGGCTGCTCTACGGCAGCCTCGGCATCGGCCTCGTGATGGTGGCCGCGATGACGCTCAACCTGCTGCTCGCCGCCACCGTGGGTGTGCTGATTCCGGTGATGATGGACAAAGCCGGCCGCGACCCCGCGCTGGGCAGCTCGGTGCTGATTACCGCCGTAACCGATTCGGGCGGTTTCCTGATTTTCTTGGGGCTGGCCACGATGTTTTTATTGTGATGCTCGTATCGTGAATGAAAGGCCGTCTGAAACGTTTCAGACGGCCTTTGGTTTATTGGGAATATATGCTGTTATTTTTCGGGTTCGGCTTTTTTCGCACCGAATGAGCCGGCCGAGTGCATATAGGCATTGTAAACACCGGCCAGTTCGGCCGCCTGCGGGCCGTAGAAACCGCCGGATGCGGCCACCCGGCCTTCGCTGTCGGTTTGATGGGAAAGCTCGTAGTTGGTGGCAAAGCGGTTGCCGTTAATGTCGGCATTAAATTGATAATAATCACCTAATTTGCCGGAAAGCGTTTTGTTGCCGAAGTCGGCCGTGAAAGAAGCCGGGGTTTCAGAGGGATGGCCTCCGCGCACGCTGCCGTGATAAGCCTTGCCTTCATAGCGGGCAACACCGCTAACCGGCATATCGTCGTGGGCGGTTTTCCAACCTTGGGCGAAGAATACGTTTTGGTGTAAATCGGGATCCCAGCCAGCCATACCTAAAGAGATCTTATCGAATTCGCAGATTTCATCGCCCGCAGCACACGGTGCGGCGGTCGGATAGTAATACCAGCCATGGGCGGCATATTTCAAATCAGTGGAAACGGTTTTATAGGTGGGTTGACCATGTTCAGGTCGGTCGAATCCACTTTACCCCCGCGCACGGCATCGGGCGGCAGCATGGCGATTTTTTGGCCGTTAACCACTAAGGTGTAGATATCGTTGGTGTTTCCAATGGTGCCATGGCCTTGCCCTAAAGGGTCGAAAGCAGGCGGCATTTCATACATACGGGGGTGTTCGTGAAAAAAAGCATCACCGCTGATGGATGGTTCCACGCCTTCGGGCAGGGCGGCATCCTGATTGGGCGGTGTTGTATCAGGCGCAGGCGTGCTGTTATCAGTGGGTGCACTGTTGTCGGCAGGCGGAGTTTGCGGTGAAGAAGGGATGTCGGCAGACGGGGATGAATTGCTGCCGCTGCTTGAGCAGGCGGCCAGCATTAAAGCAGCCAAAACGGCGGCAGTATAACGGTTGTATGTTTTCATGGCAGGCTCTCCTTTTTAGCCGGTTAAACGTTCTCTCGGTGCAGATGTTTATGAAAAAATCATAAATCTTTGATTTGTAATATTATTATATGATATTGTTTTGAATTTGAATATTAGATATGTGAGGAGTGTGCCGGCTTTTTCCGTTTGATTTAAGCTATATCAAAATCAGATTTTGATTTCTTTCAGACGGCCTTTACAATGCCGTCTGAAAGCCATTCTGTCTTGCCCCGCTATGACCCCCGAACACCAAAAGCTGCTCAAAATCAACGATGCCACGGCCAAGAAGCTTGAAAAGCTCAACCTCAACACGCCGTGGGATGTGGTGCTGCACCTGCCGCTGCGCTATGAAGACGAAACGCACATCATGCCGATTGCCGATGCGCCGCTTGGCACGCCGTGTCAGGTTGAAGGAGAGGTGGTTCATCAGGAAGTGCAGTTCAAGCCGCGCAAGCAGTTGGTCGCGCAGATACGCGACGGCTCGGGCAGCGTGTTGCATCTG